>NZ_NOLK01000022.1:0-78779 GCF_002245985.1 Nostoc sp. 'Peltigera membranacea cyanobiont' 232 | reverse complement strand
ATTTTAATATATTTAATATTTATTATGGATTTAGCGAAGTTTCACAAGACCCCAGGGGTTTGCTAGATTGTAGAAGCAAATTACTGCTAGGAAGTATGGCGGTTCAGATCCGATCCAAAGCATAAGGGTGGTTTTCCACACCTAATGGTGCGGCTAGCCCCTCTGGTTGATGGGCGGGGTTTTCCTCTCCTACGTAGCACAATTGTAAAAGAGACAGCCGACTTGGCAGTGAGAAGTCGGAGCAAAGGCTTCCCCTGCTCATAACTTCTGTGGCTTTTGTCGTCTTCCACGAGGAAAGCACCTGTTGCTCGAAATTTGTCGGTGATTTTTGTAAAAGGTAAAGGGTAAAATCAGTTATTAACAAAAATTAATTTTATCTTCTGCCTCACCTCCGGCAAGCCACCCTCTGAAGGACACTGCGTTGCTCTTCAAGAGTTATAGGCAAAATGCTTTTCTGTAGGGTAGCAAGTGACCGTGACGTTCTGCTGACTTCTGCTTTCTTCCTTCTAACTTTTACCTTTGCTATATGGCCCGCGACTATTATGAAATCCTGGGTGTCTCTCGTGACACCGACAAAGAAGAACTCAAACAAGCCTATCGCCGTTTAGCCCGAAAGTTTCACCCAGATGTGAACAAAGAACCGGGGGCGGAGGATCGCTTTAAAGAGATTAACCGTGCTTATGAGGTACTCTCAGAACCCGAAACCCGCGCTCGTTACGATCGCTTTGGGCCAGAGGGTGTCTCAGGTGCTGCTGGCGGGGGCTTCCAAGATGTCGGTGATATGGGCGGTTTTGCCGATATCTTTGAAAGCATTTTTAGTGGCTTTGGTGGCGGTATGGGTAGTCCTACGCAACAAAGACGGCGCAGTGGGCCTGCAAGAGGCGACGATCTACGGCTAGACCTGAAGTTAGACTTTCGGGAAGCAGTATTTGGCGGCGAAAAAGAAATTCGCATCTCACATTTAGAAAATTGTGAAGTCTGTAGCGGTTCTGGTGCTAAACCTGGAACTCGCCCCCGCACTTGTTCGACTTGTAGCGGATCTGGTCAAGTCCGCCGTGTTACTAGAACACCCTTTGGCAGTTTCACCCAAGTTTCGACTTGTCCCACCTGCAATGGGACGGGGATGGTAATAGAAGATAAGTGTGATGCTTGTGATGGCAAGGGCGCAAATCAAGTCACCAAGAAACTCAAAATTACCATTCCGGCTGGGGTAGATAATGGTACTCGTTTGCGGATTTCTAGTGAAGGAGATGCCGGTCAGCGCGGTGGCCCTCCTGGAGATTTATACGTTTACTTGTTCGTAAATGAGGACGAAGAATTCCAACGGGATGGCATTAATATTCTTTCGGAAATCAAAGTTAGCTACCTGCAAGCGATTTTAGGTTGTCGGTTAGAGGTAGATACGGTAGATGGCCCTGTAGAATTGATTATTCCAGCCGGAACTCAGCCAAATACGGTGATGAAGTTGGAAAATCGCGGCGTACCTCGCTTGGGTAATCCTGTCAGTCGTGGGGATCACATGCTGAACGTATTAATTGATATTCCCAACAAAGTCACCCCAGAGGAGAGGGAACTGTTAGAGAAGCTGGCTAAAATTAAGGGCGATCGCACTGGTAAAGGCGGTCTAGAAGGATTCTTGGGAAATTTATTTAAGTAATGATGCCCTCTTCTCTTTTAACTCCCGATGCTCAACTTGATTTACGCGGCACCCCTTGCCCAATTAATTTTGTGCGGACAAAATTACGTTTGGAGAAAATGCCATTGGGAGGTTTGCTAGAAGTCTGGCTAGACCCTGGTGAGCCGATTGAGCAGGTTCCTGATAGTCTGACAATGGCAGGTTATCAGGTTGAAGAAATTACAGACTGTACTAGTTATTTTTCTCTGTTAGTGCGCCGTCCAGTTGCTAGCCAATGACAGATTTTGCCGCAACTGGACAGTTATTGGGTACAGTGGTCGCTGTACAGGCTAATTTTTACCGAGTACAGCTGGATCAAAAACAGGGGGAGATCAGGGAGATGGGGGATCAAGATTCTCATCTTCCTTATCCCCCTCTCCTCCTCTGTACTCGCCGAACCCGGCTAAAAAAAATCGGTCAACAGGTTATGGTAGGCGATCGCGTTGTGGTTGAAGAACCAGATTGGGCTGGGGGACGGGGAGCGATCGCTGATGTCTTACCTCGTCACAGCGAATTAGATCGTCCCGCGATCGCTAATGTCAACCAAATCCTCTTGGTATTTGCCGTTGCCGATCCACCTTTGGAACCTTATCAACTGAGTCGGTTTTTAATTAAAGCTGAGTCTACTGGCTTGGATGTGCTTTTATGTTTGAATAAAAGTGATTTAATTTCAGAGCAAGAACAGCAAAAAGTTAGCGATCGCTTACTTGCTTGGGGCTATGAACCAATATTTATTAGCGTCAAAGATGGCATAAATACCGACCAAGCAGGTAGATATTTAAGCAATAAAATTACGGTAATTGCTGGGCCTTCCGGTGTGGGTAAATCTAGTCTAATTAATACATTAATTGATTCTGCCAAGCTGCGAGTCGGAGAAGTTTCTGGCAAACTAGCTCGCGGTCGTCATACCACTCGGCATATAGAATTATTTGAGTTACCTAGCGGTGGTTTACTGGCAGACACTCCTGGCTTTAATCAGCCGGACATGGATTGTATCCCAGAAGAATTAATATATTATTTCCCAGAAGCAAGAAAGCGGTTAGCAGTTGCTAGCTGTCGGTTTAGTGATTGTCTGCATCGAGATGAACCTGAATGTGTGGTACGGGGAGATTGGGAACGATACGAACATTATTTAGAATTTTTGGATGCTGCGATCGCACATCAAACACAGCTACACCAACAAGCCGATCCAGAATCCACCATGAAATTAAAAAGCAAAAGTAAAGGCAAAGGGCAGAGTCAATACGAACCCAAGCTAGAAAGTAAAAAATATCGCCGAATTTCCCGCAAGACTCAGTTACAAGACTTGCAGGAATTATATCGAGACGAAGAATAAGGAGTGCTATGTCTACGACGGACTGCGCCTACGCATTTCTATCTATAAACAAAATGTTGTACCGATGTTAATTCCTCTTAGTCGCTCCATTTGTTTAAAATTGAGCGATATTCCGAATCTTTGTCATCCATATCACCTAAATATATACGACAGTGTTTAGGAACAGCATCATAGGCTTGGCGCAAATACTCCTTATTTGTCTCATTTGGCTCATGCTTGTATTGTGTTAATGTCTGTCGGCAAATCTCTCCTGTTGTTAGCTGCCCATTGAGTCGTCGGATCTCGTCTTCAACTTCTTTAACAAACTCCTGCTCCTCAACTCTTGACTTCACTTGATAGGCGGTAAAATTAAGACCAGACAGGATCATTGAGACTCTTGCTCCTTCAGGCAAATGAGTTGTAATCCAACCTTTGCTCACCTTTTCTTTGAAACCATCAAAGTCAACCATCCCCCAGCAATCAATTCTGCCGTCTTTGTAGACCTTAATTTCGGTGACAAAATATTGCTCACCATTCTTGATAAAGGCTTGCAAAAATACGCCAGGAATGGTTACGCCATCAACTATGCGATAGATTGTGTTATGGAAGGACATATAGCGGTTATCGATTGGATGAGAACACCAAAGTCCTTGCTGTCAAATCATTTCAGCAAAGTTTTTGTATCTCACTGAACTGCACACCGCTATAATAACAACTCATCGTTATACAGTAGCGGATGACTCATTAAAATATACGTATTTGCACAACTATTTATTATGCAGAATTTTTTATATAACTGCTCTAAATCAGTTTTGTATGGCTAGTTAAGGAACAGCCAAGCCTGATTTGAACATGAAATACTTGCGGTGCTTATTGCCAATATTAGACATCTCCCTTAACAAACAGTATCTACTGTACTCTTCGCTTGATCTCGGTAGGCCCCTCTGAATGCTTACCATATGTGTAATGTTCAAATCATCAGATTTTGGCAGATACTGAGTTTAATTTTTACGTGTCAGCAAAAACACGCAGTGGAGGCACAAGAATACAACAATATTGGCTGTACCCCTACAAACACTGTATTTAACTCATATTGAAAACTATTCTTACGATCCCCATAAAGTCTTAAAATATTGTTAATTTCAGCCAAACCTCTCAACCTTCAACTTACAAGTATCACCCCAAAATCACTATGTCTATCGGCTACGTCGCGCTTGTACTCCACGCACATCTGCCCTTCGTTCGTCACCCGGAAAGTGACTACGTGCTGGAGGAAGAATGGCTCTATGAAGCCATTACAGAAACCTACATCCCCTTATTGAAAGTATTTGAAGGCTTAAAGCGAGACGGTATCGACTTTAAAATCACAATGAGCATGACACCTCCTCTTGTGTCAATGCTCCGCGATCCTCTGCTGCAAGAACGCTATGAAGCACACTTAGCCCAACTAGAACAACTTATACAACTAGAAGCAGAACATAATGTCAATAACGGACATCTTCGTTATTTAGCCGAACATTACGCTACTGAGTTTAGCGAAGCGCGTCAGCTATGGGAAAGCTATAACGGCGACTTGGTGACAGCTTTTAAGAAGTTCCAAGACAGTAACAACCTGGAAATCATCACCTGCGGCGCTACTCACGGCTATTTGCCGTTGATGAAAATGTATCCAGAAGCGGTGTGGGCGCAAATTCAGGTAGCCTGCGAACATTACGAACAAACCTTTGGACAACCACCCAGAGGTATTTGGTTGCCGGAATGCGCCTACTATGAAGGTTTAGACCGGATGCTAGCCGATGCTGGGTTACGCTACTTCCTCACCGATGGACATGGCATCCTTTACGCCCGTCCCCGTCCGCGCTTTGGCACTTATGCACCAATTTATACAGAAACTGGTGTTGCTGTCTTTGGTCGAGATCATGAATCCTCTCAACAAGTATGGTCTTCTGAGGTGGGCTATCCTGGGGCGGCAGAATATCGAGAATTTTACAAAGATTTGGGCTGGGAAGCAGAATATGAGTACATTAAGCCCTACATCATGCCCAATGGTCAACGGAAAAATACAGGTATTAAGTATCACAAAATTACAGGGCGTGGCTTAGGTCTATCAGATAAAGCACTTTACGATCCTTATTGGGCTAGAGAAAAGGCAGCAGAACACGCTGACAACTTTATGTATAACCGAGAGCGCCAATCTGAGCATCTCTATGGTATGATGCAGCGCCCGCCAATTATCGTTTCACCTTATGACGCAGAGTTATTTGGACATTGGTGGTATGAAGGCCCCTGGTTCATCGATTACCTATTCCGTAAGTCGTGGTATGACCAAAAAACATATCAAATGACCCATTTAGCAGACTATTTGCGAGATCAGCCAACTCAGCAAGTCTGTCGTCCTTCGCAGTCGAGTTGGGGTTTCAAGGGTTTCCACGAGTATTGGTTGAATGAAACAAATGCGTGGATTTATCCGCATTTGCACAAAGCTGCGGAACGGATGATTGAAATCTCGCATTTGGAACCAGAGGATGAATTGCAGTGGAAAGCGCTTAACCAAGCGGCGCGGGAACTGCTATTAGCACAATCTTCTGACTGGGCATTTATTATGCGGACGGGAACAATGGTACCCTATGCAATTAGAAGGACGCGATCGCACCTGATGCGGTTCAATAAGCTCTATGAAGATGTGAAAGTCGGCAAAGTTGACAGTGGTTGGTTGGAAAAAGTCGAGTTAATGGATAATATCTTCCCCGAAATCAACTATCGCGTCTACCGTCCGCTATAGTCTTCACAAAAAGTAATCAACAGCAGTAGGGTGGGCATTGCCTACCCTATATTAGTAGTGAGGAGCGTTTATTTTACCAACAACAGACCAAGCCTTAGCCTGTATAAGGGTTTGTCAAATGCTGTCAAATCTTTATAAAGACATCCGCTTATTTCGATTTGACGACAAAACCGGACAAGTTTACATCCTAGCTGGAGATGAACTCCAAGTCATTGTACTAAGTAATGGAATCTGGGATTTTGTCAATGAACCAGAATTATGAGCAAATGAGTTTTACAGAGTTGAGAGCTTATGTCGTGGAAAACCGCGAAGACATTGAAGCTCTACGTTTTTTAATGAGCAAACGTGACCCTAATTCTAAAGGCTATCCTATGCCTGTGACAGAAGCTGATATGCAAGCCCAGATGGAAATAATTCGGCGTAAGATTAATGGAGAACTTTGAGATTATTGTCTAATTCAGTAAGCATAATTAGGGTAGGTAAATCATACTCACCCTATTATTTTGTTAACACTGCCGGATTTAGCTAAAGGCTATCTGGATCAATATTTAATTCTCGAAGTTTAGCAGCTAATCTTTGCGCTTTCTCTTCTGCGGCTTGTCGTGCGGCTGCTTCCTCTTCATGAGTTAAGAGTGTTTGACCAGTCGCTGGATTGTAAAAACGCAGTTTTCCTGCTTCTAGGTGTAACTCTAGCCCCAAAACTTTACTAGGTAAGGAAACTGTACCATCTGGGAGGGTATTGGCTGCCACTGGGAAATAATTCCCATCGACCAATTGTAAACCCTGGAGTTGGGGATTGAGATAATCGCCTGTAGGGTCATATTGGAAATATTCACGTACCCCTAGAAAGGCGTAAATTCCTTTCTTTGCACCTTGGTCTTTACTGCGGGTAGTTTTTGAGGTAATCTCTAGAACAAAATCTGGGGTTTGATTATTTTCTTCCCAGGTTTTGTAAGATCGTCTATCACGGTTTTCCACTCCAAATACCACAAATACATCTGGGGCTACAACTGATTCTGGATAACCTTTTTCGTAGTAAATAAATAGATTACCAGCGACGTATACATCTGGATGATTTTGAAAATAAATTTCCAGCACAGTGGTAGCGTATACAAGACACTTGCGCTGTAAATCACCTTCAGCCATCGGCTTACCATCCTCATCTGGGTACTCAATCGGGGTAACGGGGATATACTCTATTGAGACTGTCATGGGCGAATCCCTCAACTCAACTAGGGCTAGATTTAATAATATCGCTCAAAATGCGATCGCCATGACTAGGAGGTTGTGAAATTACCAGAAATTCCAAATCATAGTCGCTTTCATTAAGCATCTGATGAGGAATATTAGGTGGGACTTCTACACCTTCGTGTGGAGAAAGCACTTGGCGGGAAGCATCATTTCTAAGGTTGCCTTTCCAGATAAGATAAGATAAAGAAAAACTGGCGCGATCGCTGGTGATAATGTCTCACTTCAAAATCGCTGCTTACTCTTCGTTTTAATTTTCAGGATCTTTTAATTCACATTCTGCAAGGAGATTATCAATACTTTCAGGAAAATCCCCATTCTCTACTTTTTTGCTAAAAACTTGATAACAATCATTTTTATCGCCTTCCTTCCGAGGAAAACCTAACCAAAGAATAATAATGATTTTTGGTTCTTTGAATGCTCTAAAGAATAATCTATATCGTTCAGGTAGCCCCATTTTTTTGAGACGGCTATACTTTTGCAAAGGTTTTTGCAAAGCAAAATGACTAGCAAAAGGGTCTTGAGGAATTTTTTCTTTAATGCCAATATTCAATGCTTTTAAGAATTTGACATCTGAATGTGTAATAAATTCTTCTTTAGGTAACTCATTTTTTAAAACACGAACCCTATTACGCAATTCTACCCATTGTTCGTTAAACAATGGGTAGAAAAAAATTTGCCATCCATTACAAGTAAATGCAGCCATTAATCTATAACTACATCAGCCAGTAAATCATCCATTTCATCGCTCATTTCTTGAGTATAAGGAACGAGTTGAGAAGGGTTATGCATAGCATCCTTCATCAAAAAGCCAAGAAAAAGGCTCATCATAATGCCCTCATCTTCATCAGCTTCATCAACGTTATCGGTTTCTAATCTAACTAAGAACGTGTTATCAGATAGCACTTCAATATGACCTGAAGCAGTAGCTAAATCAGGATAATCTTTAGAGAATGCGCGAGGTAAGCGAAACCCATCTTGATTTCCTACCTTTGCATGAGTGATGCGATAACTTTTTACAGCCATGAGGTAATTCCTAAGTAGGAAGACACTAGATATTCAAACGCAATACCTAGACATCATAAATTTGATATGAGAAGTTATGTTTTGTTATAACGATTGTTATAACTTACAACTAAAACATAACAGATTCCACAAAAAAAGACTATAAGTTAATATAATTTTTTTATTACGTAAATATGCTTATTAAAGCAAATTAAATATAAACCTCTGAGTCCTATGTACAGATTTGGAACCATAAAATATAAAAAAGACAGGCAACCTGCCTGTCCTACAAATAATGATTTAGCAAAGAATTTAGAAATTCATCTCAGCAGCTTGAACTTTCTCAACCTGCTTCTTCTTCAGCACAAGCATAACTTGAGCTAACATTACAAGAGCGGTGAATGCAATCATCCATTTGACTCTAGAAGCGTCTTGCAGTACGATTTCTGCATCTATTTGACCGAATCCACCAACGTTCGGGTTGCTGGTCAAAGCATCACCAGTCTTAACTGCTTGCCCTTCGGAAACAAGCAGGTCTGGCCCAGCAGGAATCGTATCAACGACAACATCACCAGATTCAGGTTGGATGTTAACTAGATATTTGACGTTACCATCTCCATCTTCCTCTTTGGCAATCTTGGTAATTGTGCCAGTAGCGGAAGCGTTGTAAACACCATTGTTACTTTTTTCGCCAGTAGGATAAACTTGTCCGCGTCCCCGATTACCACCTACGTGAACTGAATATTTACCGAAGTGGATGTTTTTGTCGGTTGCAGGGTTGGGAGAAAGAACTGGAAAGATGATTTCCTGATACTGCTCACCAGGTAAAGGGCCGACGATGACGATATTTTCTTTGTCTTCGCTGTAGGGTTGGAAGGCAGTGTCGCCAATTTCTTCTTTAAGTTCCTCGGAAATCCGGTCTTCGGGAGCAATCTTAAAGCCTTCAGGTAGCATCAGTACAGCACCGACGTTCAAGCCAACCTTAGAACCATCGGCACCAACCTGCTGGGCGCTCAGATCGTAAGGGATTTTCACCACAGCTTTAAATACAGTGTCAGGTAGCACCGATTGCGGAACTTCCACTTCTGTTGGCTTGGCTGCTAAGTGACAGTTGGCACAAACAATCCGCCCGGTTGGTTCGCGGGGGGTTTCGGGATAGGTTTGCTGTGCCCAAAATGGATAGGCGGCAGCTGATTGGGGAAGAGCTAGATCGCTGGTGAAGTAAAATGTCACAGTGGCGATCGCTATGAGCAATGTTTTGACGATCGCTCTAGCACTGCGAGTTAATCTCGCTGTTCGGAAAACATTTCTCATCTCTAATAAGGGCAAAGATTGAATTTGTCATTAGTCATTGGTCATTAGTCATTAGTCATTAAGCCCTGAATAAAGGACGAATGACTAAAAACTAAGGACAAAATTATTAACCCCACCAAGGTGCATCACCGGTGCGGAAGTCGGTTTCAGTCCAAGGGGTCAAAACGATTTTGTCATCGCTTACATTGGTATGGGCTAAAGCCAAAGATAGCGGTGCTGGGCCCCGAACAACTTTACCAGTTTCGTCATACTGGGAACCATGACAAGGACATTTAAATTTGTTCTCAGCAACGTTCCAGGGGACGACACAACCTAAGTGGGTGCAGATGGCGTTAATGCCATAATCTTTGATCGCTTCTTTGCTATCTACCACAATATAGGTAGGATCTCCCTTAAGTCCTTGGACTAGGTTGCGATCGCCTGCATTCCGGTTTTCTAGAAATTTTGCAACGCTAACATCGTTACCTAACTCGTCTTTTGCCGTTACACCGCCACCAGCACCACCTGTTGCTGGTGGAATAAAGTAGTTGACAACGGGATACAATGCACCCAGAGCTACTCCAGTGACAGTCCCAAAAGTGAGCAGATTCATGAACTGACGACGACCCATATCGGGCACGTCTGCTGATTCAGAAAATTGAGCCATAATCTACGCGCTCTTTGTGTATTTTGTTAAGCATTTTGACAAAAGTACTGTACTTGAGGAACTCTTGTCTAAGTCGAAATGCTAGCGCTCACAACGATGCCATACTTCTTTGTTCCAAGATATATTTAGCATCTTTTCTGTTAGCATTACATTTCTTTATATCCTTATCATACTGGAGTCACGGAACTTAACATCATAACTAAATGTAAAATCTGATTGAGAAAAGCTATGACAGGACAGGAATTACGTCAAATGTTGCTTGAGAAATGGGGATATTCTTACGATGTCCAGTTCAGGCGGGCACAGGGAAAGATATTTTTGCAAGTAATGTGGAAATATCTGGAGCAAGCTTCTTTTCCCTTGAGTGAGGCGGAGTACCAAGAGCATCTTGACAGCATTGCTAATTATCTTCATGCCTTGGGTGGGTCAATACAGGTACAAACATTCATTACCCAAACACGCGATCGCCCCCGGCTCGGTAAAGCTGTTAGCATTCCTCTCGATTTGGGCGAACGCTCTTCGGAATGGATATTATGACCTACTCTTGCATTAATGTTAATAAATTAAATTTCTGAGTATTTACAGTACTTTTATCCAAAAATACCATAATGTGCTATAAAACTCTTTTCCCCACCGTTACATCTCTATCTGGCTGAATTAATACAACTTCTCCATCGTCTAAAACGACTCCCAAGACTAAAACTTCCGAGATAAAATTGGCTATTTGACGGGATGGAAAGTTAGTAACAGCTAATATTAATCTGTTGATTAATTTCTCTTGGTCATAAAGTTTAGTTATTTGGGCACTAGATTTTTTAATGCCCAAATCGCCAAAATCTATCCACAATTTATAAGCTGGTTTTTTTGCTTTAGGAAATTCTTCGACTTTGATGATTTTGCCAACATGAATCTCGATTTTTTCAAAATCACTATAGCTAATAAACATTTGGTCAAAAACTCAGCGTGAAAATCTTTTTCCCTATTCCCTATGTTATTTACCTGTGAGCTTCACCAGTCCAACACCACCGAAATAAAGTCCTAAAACTGCTCCTGCTAAAAGACTTTGAGTTAGGGGGTCAGTAGAAGGTGTAAGCACGGCTCCTAAAACCACTGCTCCCATAATCACGTAACGCCAACCAGAAACCATCTGTTCAGATGAGACAATATTCAAATTACCGAGCAACAGCTGAATAATAGGAATTTGAAATGCTAAACCAGTGCTGAATAACAATAGCAGCACAAATTCAAAATATTTATCAATTGACCATAGTTGTTCGACTACATCTGCTCCGTAGCTGATGAAAAACTTCAAAGCTGCGGGGATAAGCAGTAAATAGGCAAATACTAACCCAGCGCCAAACAGTACACTCGAACCCAAAACCACAGGCCCCAGTAAACGGCGTTCGCGGCGAGTTAATCCTGGAAGTACAAATTGGATAATCTGGTAAAGAATGAAAGGACTAGTAAGTACAA
Organism: Nostoc sp. 'Peltigera membranacea cyanobiont' 232; assembly: GCF_002245985.1. NCBI lineage: Bacteria > Bacillati > Cyanobacteriota > Cyanophyceae > Nostocales > Nostocaceae > Nostoc > Nostoc sp. 'Peltigera membranacea cyanobiont' 232. The sequence goes on along the minus strand of NZ_NOLK01000022.1, from coordinate 67,321 downwards.
AACCAGTGTAAGCTGCAACCTTGATGGAGACAAAGAAATATTCTCCGGGTGCAAGTTGGAGAAATTTTACTCCTTGGGCTGGAACCTCAAGTAGCTGGACAATTGGCTTAACGGCAAAGAAACAGCCACTAATACCTACCGCTACGGCAATCAGCGAATAGAAAATGCGCTGTCGCAACTCTTCTAGGTGGTCGAAAAGGGACATTTCGATTTCACCTGGCAACTCATCAAGAGGATCTGTGTCTGAGTTGCCATATCCTTCTGGGTCGATGTTGGGAACGTTTACAGTATCTACGTCTTGTGAAGGCGGCATGAGTCAGCTAGTAGGCAACATTTGTAACTGAGTGCTGAATAATGAGCAAAATTTTTTACTCAGAATTTTAAACTCGGCACTCTTCATTATTTTATCCGGGGAATGCAGCTACTAAGATATGTTTTTGGGTGCTGTGGGTTTTTTGTCCTGTTTTTTGGGGTTGCATCTGCATAAGTTAGTAGGAAGCCATCTTGTAGGCAATGCCTAACCTAAAAAAGGGTGGAACCGATAATTTATAAATCACGTCTCTGCGGCTAGTAGTCTGTCTAACTAGTTTTGATGGTTTGTAGTAAGCACTTTGGTGTTTAAAGAACAAGGGCTAAAATCCTTACTACGAGATTGTCTAACTATCAATTTGAAATTGATACACTACTAGTAACGCTGGGTAAATTCACACAACATCAACATAAATAATACTCAGTTTTAAAAATCCGGTTCATCAAGGTGGCATCTATACATACATAGCGCAATCGGAAATTTTTAGCTGAGGTTGGGTATGAACCGGACAATTTGCATTGCCTTAATGGCATTGCCTGTTTATTTATACAATGTTGAGTTAGGCAATACTTATAGTAGTGACGTGACAATTGTCAAAGACCAGTTTCCCGTAATAGCTGCTCTAATTGCTTACAGTACAAATGCCGACTCACGCATATTGCCGTGGCAAATATCGGCTAGAGATGACCAAACTGAAGATTGTCTTCGGTTTGGTACTTGCAAAGATTGATCGGAAGGAGGCAGGAGATAAAGATACGTCCTTGTTTAATCAAACCTGTTCACTTCACGGGAGAGACTTCCCTTATGCTTTGCTGCCAAAGGCGGCTTTGATACTAATTGGTAATTTGTAATTACGGCAGTCCCATCATAAAAAAAGAAAATTAATGGTTGTAGCAAATCAAGGTACAGTCGTGGTTACGGGAGCATCAACAGGAATTGGTCAAGCGTGTGCTTTGCTTTTAGACCAGTTGGGCTTCTCTGTTTTTGCTGGGGTGCGTCAAGATATTGATGCTCAAACACTTAAACAGAAAGGATCGCCAAGACTCATTCCGATTTTTTTAGATGTTACTGACGCTGAATCGATCGCAGCTGCGGTCGATCGGGTAACAAATGCAGTTGGTGGTACTGGAATTTTAGGTTTGGTGAATAATGCGGGAATTGCTGTGCCTGGGCCTTTAGAATTATTAGCGATCGCAGAATTTCAACACCAGATGCAGGTTAATGTCACCGGACAATTAGCCATAACACAAGCATTTCTTGGTCTTTTACGCCAAAGTCGGGGTCGAATTATCAATATGGGTTCCATTGCAGGTAGGAGTCCTACACCGTTTCTAGGAGCTTACAATGCTTCCAAATTTGCCTTGGAAGCACTCTCTGATGTGATGCGGATGGAGTTACGACCTTGGGGAATCTCGGTTTCAATTATTGAACCTGGTTCTATTGCTACTCCAATCTGGGAAAAGTCTTTAAGTCAATCTGAAGTAGCACAATACGACCTACCACAATCGGCACAGAATCTCTACGGTCAAGCGATGAATATTGTCCGCAAGAAAATGCAGGTTCTCGCATCTAAGGGAATTTCTGCGGATATTGTCGCTCAGACTGTTGTTCATGCGCTGACTGCAAAGCAACCCAAGACGCGCTATCTTGTTGGACAAGATGCCAAACTCGGAGCGGTGCTAAAGCATATTTTGCCTGATAGGCTACATGACAAGATAATTTTATACTCAATGGGGTTGTAGATTCCCGATTGTCAATACTTCAGGGGTCGTCACTCTGAATACAAAGGCTGTTGCGAACAAAATCATGATTTTTATCAACAAAATCATGATTTTTGTCAAGAAAAGCAGAATCTAGTCAGAAATTAACTCTGAACGGAAGTTGACTTAAGCAACATTTTTGTTAAAAGTCTGATTATGTAAGGATTGGAGATTCTTCTCTCACAAAATTAACAGAAGCTCCTTAATAACTCAAGCTGATGATAGGTTCAAGAGAGCCACAAAATTGTACCTAACAGTACCTTTTTTTGTGTTGGATATTTTTAATATTCATAAGAGTACCTTATTTAAGGTTAGAGATTTTTGCTATTTGTACTTATAGGAGTATTTCTGCTTACTTTAAATAAAATCTCAACATTACTATGTTCTACATCTAACCTGGATATAAACAATTATCCGAAATGCTGCTAGTTTAGTTAGTAGTTAGATAAAAGTAAAGCATAAATTCCCTAAAATCAATATATTTATTTAGTAAATTTTGCTATCCCCATTCTTGAGTGAACTTGATTAGTTATGCTCCTAGATTTAGAAAGATTTTATCAGGCTTGCAATCCGAGCAGACCTCTAATTATAGGAAACCCCAGCGATCGCAGGTACTATATCGATTTTGCTGCGGTGCGGGGTGGTAAAATCATCGAAGCTTTGCAGCGCACGATCGCTCGAATCTCGCCGGATGTTCCCACCTGTCAGCTATTTACTGGACATCTCGGCTGTGGAAAATCAACAGAGTTGTTGCGGCTCCAAGCTGAGTTAGAAGTGCAGCAATTTCATGTAGTTTACTTTGAGTCTACCCATGTCTTAGAAATGGCAGATGTGGATGTGACTGATATTTTGTTAGCGATCGCCGGTCAGGTGAGTGAAAGCCTAGAAGCCATGAAAATCAGGCTTAAACCTGCTTATTTTACCAAATTGTTTGCAGAACTTGTGGATTTCTTGCACACCCCAATTGAACTTGGGGTAGAAGCAGAGTTATCTGTGGGGATTGGTAAAATTACAGCTAAAGCTAAAGAAAGCCCACAATTGCGGCGGCGCTTAAGGGATTATCTAGAACCGCGAACAGCAAATATTTTACAGTCAATTAATCAAGAATTGCTAGAACCTGCTAACAAGCAACTGAAAACCAGAGGTAAAAAAGGTCTGGTGGTTATTGTTGATAACTTGGATAGAGTCGCAATTCGACCTTTACCATCGGGGCGATCGCTGCCAGAATATTTATTTATTGAACGGGGCGAACAGTTACGCAAACTAAATTGTCACGTAGTCTACACTATTCCCTTAGCCCTGACTTTCTCCAACGATAGCGCCGAACTTCAACATCGTTTAGGGGGAGGAGTCGCACCAAAAGTCTTACCAATGATCCCTGTACGTCTGCGCTCTGGCGAGATTTTTCCTCAAGGGCTAACATTATTACGGCAAATGGTACTAGCTAGAGCTTTTCCAGACATTTTACCTAGCGATCGGTTAGGCTTAATTACAGAGGTGTTTGATAGTCTGGAAACCTTAGATCGCTTGTGCTTAATTAGTGGTGGTCATGTCCGCGACTTGCTAGGGTTACTGTTTGACTGTCTGCGAGAACAAGATCCACCTTTTGATCGGGAGTGTGTCGATTTGGTGATTCAAAGACAGCGAGATTACCGAGCTAATGCGATCGATCCTCATGAGTGGGAACTAATCTTCCAGGTGGTGCAACAGCAACGGGTGAGAGGTGATATAGAGTACCACACCCTATTGCGAAGTTTATTTGTATTTGAATATCGCGATCATCAGGGAGCTTGGTTTGCCGTCAACCCAGTTTTAGCAGAGACGGAAAAATTTAAATCATGGTTGAACGACACCCACAAGCAGATATAAGAGCAGCTAATGAGCGGGCTTTACGGAGTTTGGGGAGAGCAATTGCCCTTTCTAGCGGTCAATTTTCCCTGGTTTTGGTGTGCTGCAATTATCGGGTTTTGCAAGAACTTATGCTGCAACGACTCGAAAAACTCTCTTCAGGAGTACACCAAATCCAAAAGGTAATTCTGCCCCATAATGCTAGAAGCCTTTACACAAGTATTCATTTACAACTGCTAACCCAAGATAATCCGCCATCGGCGTTGATGATTTTGGGTTTAGAATCAGTAGATGGCATCGACGATCTACTGAGGTCTATCAATCATATTCGGGATGAATTTCGCAAACGCCACCCATTCCCAATGATTTTGTGGGTGAATGAGGAAGTGTTGCAAAAGGTAGTCCGTTTAGCACCAGATTTTGCTAGCTGGGCGGCTACACCGATTCAGTTTGAGATGACAACTCAATCACTGTTGCAGTTTTTGCAACAGGAAACTAACTCTTTGTTTGCCACGGTGTTAACAACCGATGCTGGACAACAACAAATTCCTCAAGTTATAGAGCATTATTCCACTGTAGAGCAAGTCTGGAAACATAGCTATGAACTCCACTTTGCCATCAGAGAGTTGCACGAGCGTGGTATTACCTTAGAGCCAGAATTATACGCTAGTTTAGAATTTATTTTCGGTCTAGATAATTATATTAGCGATCGCATCAATGCAGCCTTAAGGCATTTTCAGCAAAGCTTGCTGGTTTGGCAAAATTTGGCCAAAAAAGAGAATGAAGAAGCCGGGGGAGCAAGGGGGGATGAGGGGGTATTTTCTTCGTCTACGCCTCCATCTCCCCCATCTTTGCTACTGTTGCGACAGGGAATTTTGCTGTTTTATATTGGGCTATGTTATTGCCGTTTAGCAGAGCAAAATCAAACAGAAAGCCGTCGCCATTGGTTCACAGCCAAATCTTATTTTCAGCAATGCTTGAATATCTTGCAGGTGGCTGGGCGTTTAGATATAGTTGCGGGATTTATTGGTCAACTTGCTGAGGTTTTGCAATATCTGCAAGACTGGGAAGAGTTGCAGACAGTTGCTCAAAAGTCTTTGGAGTTGCATCAAACTTATGGTAGTCAAATTCAATTAGCTTGTGACTACGGTTTTCTGGCGCAAGTCGCTGTGCAGCAGTCGCGGTGGGTACAGGCGAGTATTTTAGCACACGTATCACTGCTAAAATTAGCTGAAGCCCAAAAGCAGAATGACCCTTATAACTGCTTATTTCCATTATTGCTGGGGCAAGTTTACTATTTAGTGTTGGCGAAAGCACAGCGAAATTTAAGTGAACTAGTAATCGCTCGTGAATATTTAGAAAAGGCAACAAAAGAACTACCAGCAGCCTTAGAAAACAGTTCCCATCAATACGATGCCCATCGTTATATTCGCTTATTGCGGAGACTGCGATCGCTATATTTTGAAGAAGGTCGCTATTTAGAAGCCTATTACATTCGCCAAAAACGGCGTTCTGTTGAGCAGCAGTATGGTTTTCGGGCTTTTATTGGTGCAGGGCGTTTGCAACCGCAAAGACAGGCGACAAACCCAGCATTGATGGTACCATCTGGGAGTAGTAGCGTTGCTTTAGAAATTGCAGCTTCTGGTCGGGAACGGGATATTAATAACTTAATTGGCAGAATTAGCCGCGCCGATCAAAAGCTGACAGTGATTCACGGTCAATCAGGTGTGGGTAAGAGTTCCACTGTGACGGCGGGTTTAGTTCCAGCCCTGCAAAATCGAGCCATTGGCGACCAAATAGCTATACCTGTGGTATTGCAAGTTTATACCGATTGGGCGCGGGAATTAGGGAAATCTTTAAGTGAGGCGATGTCTAGTGACGCATCCCTTGCCATCTACGCTGATATTAAGCCAGAAGCAGCCATTGAACTGGAGGCTCTGCCTTACTCTGGCACACCCATCGCAATTCTGACAATTTTACAACAACTCAAACAAAATGCTGATAACCATCTGATTACAGTTTTAATTTTTGACCAATTTGAAGAGTTTTTCTTTGGTTATAGCGATCGCAAGCAGAAGCAAGAATTTGATAAATTTATTAGTGATTGCCTAAATATCCCCTTTGTCAAAGTTATCCTTTCCTTGCGAGAAGATTATTTACATCGGTTATTAGATTTTAAACATCTTTCAGCACTGGAAGCGATTAATAATAATATTCTCGACAAGCATATTCGCTACCAATTGAATAACTTTTCGCCAGAATATGCTAAAGCAATTATCCGAAAATTGACCGAGCGATCGCAGTTTAATTTAGAACCTGCCTTAATTGATGCCTTAGTCGAAGATTTATCCACAGAATTTGGTGAAGTCCGCCCTATTGAATTGCAAGTTGTGGGAGCGCAAATTCAAGATGAGCGCATTACTACATTAGAAGAATATCAGCCATATAGACCCAACAAACTTATTGAGCGATATCTTAAGGAACTGATTAAAGACTGCGGGCCAGAGAATGAACGAGCCGCATTACTCGTTTTATATTTATTAACAGATGAAGGGAACAACCGACCATTTAAAACTCGTGCTGAATTGGCGGCGCAGCTAGCAGAGTTAGAAGATGCTGGTAAATTAGAGTTAGTATTAGATATTTTAGTTAGCTCTGGTTTGGTGGTACTATTCCCTGATGTACCCGAACGCTATCAACTGATTCACGATTATTTAGTAGACTTGATTCGCTACCTGCAACAGCAGGAATCGAGTTTACAGGTACAACTAAATCAGTTGCGCTACAAAGTAGAACAAAGTAAGGCTGAAATTGAGCGACTTAAAAGCGAACTTAGCCAAAAAAAGCAGCGTTTTAAATTGGTAGATTCCCATCCCCAACAGGGATTAGACTTATTAACAGAACTACGAGAATTACACAAGCGGGAAGAATTGAGTCAGTTACAAATTGAGCAATTACGAGCTGAACTCAAAGAAAAAGAATTAACAGCTAAACTCGCAGAAAGTCAAAAGAAACAAAGACTTAGTGAAGCTCAATTAAATCGTTCCTTGAAAATTGCCCTAACTGCTTCTGTTCTCGCTATATTAGGATTAAGTATTTCCATAGTGACAGCAGTAGATAGCGAAATTAAAACTCTTAGTGCATCCAGTGAAGCCCTCTTTGCCTCGCAAAAAGGTATTGATGCTTTAAAAGAAGGTTTAAAGGCAGGGAAAAAATTACAACAGACAGTCTGGGTAGATTCCTATACAAAAGAAGAAGTACAAACGGCACTTTATCAAGCAGTTTCTGGGTTAAGAGAATATAACCGCTTAGAAGGGCATATATCGGGAGTAAATAGTGTTACATTTAGTCCTGACACCTCTTTAATTGCCTCAGCCAGCGCCGACACTACAATTAAACTCTGGCATCCTGATGGTAGCTTGGTCAAAACCTTATCAGGGCATGAAGATGTCGTTAATAGCGTCAGTTTCAGTCCAGATGGTCAAATTATCGCTTCCGCTAGTCAAGATAAGACGGTGAAGCTTTGGAGTCGAGAGGGTCAACTGCTTGCTACTCTCTTAGGGCATCAGGGTGTAGTGAATAGTGTCAGTTTTAGCCCAGATGGACAGATTATTGCCTCAGCAAGTACAGACAAGACATTAAAACTGTGGAGTCGGGATGGTAAATTACTCAAAACCTTGCAGGGACATAATAGTGCAGTTTTGAGTGTCGCTTGGTCAACCGATGGTCAAACCATTGCTTCTGGGAGTTCTGACAAGACGGTGAAATTGTGGAGTCGGGATGGTAAACTGCTCAAAACCTTACAGGGACATAATGATGCAGTTTTGAGTGTAGCTTGGTCGCCCGATGGGAAAGCGATCGCTTCTGCTAGTTTAGACCAGACAATCAAACTATGGAATCTGGAGGGTAAACTACTGCGAACCTTATCAGGTCATAGTGCTGGAGTTACCAGCGTTAGTTTTAGCCGTGATGGTAACACCATCGCTTCCGCAAGTACCGACGAGACAATCAAACTTTGGAGTTTTGAAGGTGTACTATTAGGAACCCTGAAGGGACATAATAATTGGGTTAACAGCGTCAGTTTCAGCCCAGATGGTCGCACCCTAGCTTCTGCAAGTCGGGACAAAACTATTAAACTCTGGCATTGGGATGATGTGTTACTGCGAAAGCCCAAAGCCGATAATGATGATTGGATAACTAGCATCAGTTTTAACCCAAGCGATCGCACCTTAGCAGCCGCGAGTCGAGACAAAACTGTAAAACTCTTCAGTCTAGACGGTAAACTACTCCGTACATTTACAGGGCATCAAGGTCAAGTTTGGGGAGTTAGTTTTAGCCCCGATGGTAAAGCGATCGCCTCGGCTAGTAAAGATAAAACCGTAAAGCTTTGGAGTCCTGACGGTAAACTGCTCAACACCTTACAGGGTCATAATGATACCGTCTTGAGTGTAGCTTGGTCGCCTAATAGTCAAATAATTGCCTCAGCTAGTAAAGATAAAACAGTAAAACTTTGGAGTCCTGACGGTAAACTATTCAAAACGTTGCAAGGACATCAAGATGCAGTGAATTGGGTAAGTTTTAGCCCAGACGGTAAATTGCTAGCCTCAGCCAGTGATGACAAAACCGTGAAAATCTGGAGTTTAGATGGTAAATTACTATACAATTTAACTGGTCATAGCCGCCGGGTAAATGGAGTTGCTTGGTCGCCGGATAGTCAAGTAATTGCTTCAGTTAGTATTGATAGCACCGTCAAACTTTGGAGTCGGGACGGTGATTTGCTAAATACTCTCGCGGGAGATGGTGATAGTTTCATCAGTGTGAGTTTTAGCCCCGATGGTAAGACTTTAGCCGCCAGCAGTGATGACAAAGTGAGGATTTGGAACCGAGAAGGGACATTACTAATTGCTTTGAAAGGCTATGAAGCTGAGTTAACCAGCGTCAGTTTCAGTCCTGATGGTAAGATTTTGGCTGCGGGTAGTGGTAATGGCACAGTAATCTTCCAAGATTTGGCAGATATCCAACTCGAAAATTTACTCCCGCGGGGTTGCCATTTGCTACATGATTATTTGCAGACTAATCAGAAGGTCATCAAGAGCGATCGCTCCTTGTGTTTTGGTAGGTAATGCAAAATAATTATGAGAGGCGATATTGAGCAGTAACCGCAGAAAATCCTAGCTGTAATGAGTCACCACGTTTAAAATAACTACACTATTGGAAAATATTATAGATCCCAAATCCGCGATAAATCACCGTCAGTATGAAGTACCGATTATTGTATAAGACTTACGCAAAATATATCTCAAACTCTAATTTCTCCGTGTCCTCTGCGCCTCTGCGGTTCGTTATTCCGTAACTCTTGCGTAAGTCCTATTGTAAAGACAGCGATTTATCGCGTCTCTTGGCTTAACCGAACAGTATTAGGAGCAGTGCTAAGATAAATAAACTGATTCACTCGCGCCAAAGTTCAATGACTATTGCCAAACTGTCCGAACTAGGCATTACTCACCTTCCCGACCATACTGAGTTACCAGAGTCAGATGGAACCTTTGTGAAAAATTTTCAAGAACACCCACAAAGCATACTTTTAACTGACTCCCTTCAAGGTGTATTACAACAAATTCACCCAGATAACCAGTATTGTATTGGTCAAGATTGTGGCATTTACTGGCGTTTAACCGAACCACCTGAACGCGGTGCAGAAGCACCGGATTGGTTTTACGTCCCTAATGTTGCACCTATGTTAAATGGTCAGTTTCGGCGTTCCTATGTGTTGTGGCAAGAATATGTCGCTCCTCTAATTGTACTGGAATTCGCTTCTGGGAATGGTTCAGAAGAAAGAGATAATACTCCAATTACTGGTAAATTCTGGGTATACGAGCAAGCAATCCGCGTACCTTTTTACGGCATTTACGAATTTAGCAAAGCTGCGGTTGAAGTTTATCACTTAGTTGATGGTAGATATCAGCAACTCACAGCTAACGAACGTGGACACTATGAGATTTCCTTGATGGGTGTCCAATTGGGTATTTGGCAGGGACAGTATGGAAATACTACAGCGCCTTGGTTGCGTTGGTGGGATGCACAAGGAAATTTATTACTAACTGGTGAGGAAAAATCGCAGTTATTAACACCTCAATTAGAACAAGAACAAGAAAAATCCCAGTTATTAACATCTCAATTAGAACAAGAACAGCAAAAAAAACAGCGTTTAGAAGAACGCTTAAGACAACTTGGAATAAATCCTGATGAAGTTTAATATCTGATTGGGGATGGATTCAAGAATGTTATGAGCAGTTATTCGCTTTATGGAGACAATGCTAAGAGCGATCGCGCCTTGTGTTCTGGTAGGTGATGAACCAAACTTGAAGCGATCATTATATAACTAAATAAATCATCAGTTGCAACTACTCTCTAACTGTTTTATTTGCTGTTCTTGATATTCTTCAGGAACGAAACTGTAACCAAACTCAGAACACTTGGACTTGACAACTTTGGCTAATTCAACCTTTTTTTTTTTTCGATTCCCATTCTCAAACTTGATTAAATTTGTCTCATCAGCCCCCTTAGCTTCAAATTTAGGGTCTGCTAGATTATCTCGTAAATTTAGACGTGTTGGCTTATCTTTTATATTTATAAATAAGGACTGAATTAAGACTTCAGAAGCATCGTAAGCTGTCACAGCCCAGGGACTAATTTCTCTACCTCGCCATAATTCTTCGGCTTTCTTAGCAAAATTGGATTGAGAAACTGTTGTTTGTATCCACGGAGTAGTCACCACTAAACGAGCTACAACATCTTCACCTAGCAGAAGTGTGTCATCAGTGAAAAGGGGATTTGCTCCTACCATCACAAAATCATTAGGGCTAGCCTTGATTAATTTGAAAGCATTCCGTATGCTATAATTCGTGGTTCCTCCATCTGGAATCAGGACAAAGGCTTTAACCCCTTTAGCATTGGCTTTTTTAATAGCTTTGCTTGGCTTAAAGAAAGGGTTAGATAAATGAAAATCTATATCTTCTCGGTCATTTATAATATCTATTTTAAATGCAGAAAAATTATTATTTAATTCCGTCCAAAATGAACGACTAAAGTCACTGGATGGATTGTAATAAACTGCTACTTTAAAATATTTGTGATTCTCTAGATAACGTGCTACAGCTATAGTGTTCATCTTAAGAGAGGGGATTGTACGGAAGAAAAAATGATCGTTTGGGCGTGGAAGTTCTGTGGCACTACTACCAGGAGAAACCGATACTAACTGGCCATTTTCATAAATGTCCCTTGTTTTAAGAGTAAGATCGCTGGCATAATGACCTATAACTGCAAGTATATGCTTTTGTAGTACCAAAATTTTTGCAATTCCCATAGCTCGATTAACGTCGTTTGCGTCATCTGCTATTAATACTTTAAGACCAATTTTTGGCTGATCTTGTTGTTTACTTAACAACTCTTCTTGGGCTTGAGCAACTCCCCTCAAAATTTGTAACGAAGTATAAAGGTTGGTATTTATAGGAACTACTACAGCAATTGTATAAGCTTGTGTCTTGTATTTTTCAATTTTGGCGTTATTAAGATATATCAATGTTTCAGGATCATTTGGTTCTTTGTTTCTTGCTTTTTCAAAGAATTCAATAGCTGTTGGATAATCATTGTTTCTATAAGCCTCTATACCTTTGCTTTTATCATTTAAAATAGACCCTGATATTAGAGATTTTTCACCGCAACTTAAAAAATTACTAATTGGTAAGTTTATATTAATATTCTCCTTACCATTTGGACAAATAGTAGGAGAATTAACTATTAATGGATATATTGATATTACTAAGAGTAATCCAATCATTATACATCCGATAAAAATTAGTATTTTTTTTAAATGTCTTCTAATTCCAATTTTTTGCTTTCTTGATTCCTTGTTATTTATATTGTCATAATTTGGTACTGTTTTTAAATCATCTGTTTCTAATTGCGATGGATTAACCCTACTAATCGAATTTTCTGACTGAGTTTGTTTTGTTTTTAATATTTTTAACTTTTGGTCTATTTTTTCAATCTCATTTTGATGATCTATTATCCTTTGATTGATCTGCTGAATATCATTTGTAAACTTAAGCTGTCGCCTTGGATCTGTTTCACAACGCAGCTGATTTTGTAGTTCATTCCATAGCTTCCTATCTGTTGCCAGCTGCTCTTGCAGGTCTTTAAGCTGATCATCCATAGTTAGTTTAGTCTCTCCGCAATTTAGCGATTAACTGTTCCCAAGCCAACTTAATGTTGAAACCACTTCCAAACTCTAACTCCCCTTCGTATTCCACAAGCATTGGCACAATTGGTAGAGTTATTTTTAATTTATGTTTGGCATCTAGCTCAGGATCTTTGATAATTTCAGCTACTGCTACACTATTGAGAGGCAAAGTAGGAATTCTTTTTTCTAATGCTGCTAACATGTGTTGCATCTGCTGCTCTGAAATCAAGTTTGCTTCCAGTGCATCTATTAGGTTCTGAATCAAAACTAATTGTGCTTGATCTAATTGCTGAGTAATAGCACTAATTATGGCTCGTTCGATAGCATCATAGCGGTTTAATAAAGCTTGACGCATTTGATTTTGATTTTCATAAATTGCAATTTGACCATTTAATAAAATATTTAACTTCACATCCATTTGCTGCAATTGGCTTTCGACCTTCTGCATCTTTGCATTTGGAGTATTTAATAATTCTTGGTCTAGTTCAGCGTACTCTTGTTTGTAGCGAGCAAGTGAGTCCCATTGCCGCTCAATTTCCTGACGATACCCAGCCTTTACACGAGGGTTTGTCTCGTAGCGCAATGCTTCTTCAAACTCCTTAAGCAGTTCTTGGTCTTTGCTAATGTGTGTTTCTAAATCTTGTAGTCTCTGAGAAAAGGCTGGAGAGAGCATAAGGTTAATTCTTTACTTCCTGATAGCTAACTTTGTAAATCGCAGATAGATTAAGTAAACTCAACAGCACTTGGTTTTTATTCGGAACTCAACTGAAGTCAAGCCATACCGTAATTACCGTAAGTCCTTTTTAGTGTAGCAATGTCTCGCATCTGTGTGCGATCGCACCCGACAAAATCCTTACCCGATCAAATGAAGTTAAAGCGATCGCACCTTTGGTTGATTTCAGGTGCGATCGCCTTCTGTTATCCAACCTCAAGCCGTTATTTCAGAACTACGGCAGGAAAATCAGCCAAAACTCATAGACAAAGCTGTAGCATTGAGTGAAGTACCCGTCAGCAAGGGAGCGAGGGCGATGTACGCAACCGTCACACAACCACTGACTTTTGAAGAGTTTCTCGCCTGGGACGATGGTTCAGGCAGAGAGTTTGAGCTATTGGATGGGATTCCCGTGCCATTATCAGAACCAAATGCAAATCATGAGGATTTGATCCAGCGACTGTGCGCCTACTTAGAAAATCACTGCCAAGAAAATGACCTACCTTACATCTCTCGCCAGTCTAAGCAGGTTCGGCTCAAAACAGCGCCACCAGAAAAGGAAAAAAGCCGGAAAGCAGATATTGTCATATTTGCAAGAGTTGAATGGCAGAGGATGAAAACTAGCTCTAGTTCTGCTGCTGCATATATTCCACCACCCGGAATCATTGAGGTCGTTAGCAACAACTGGAAGGACGACTATCTGACAAAACTTGCTGAATATGAGGATTTGGGCGTTTTCGAGTACATCATTGTAGACTATGCTGCTTTTGGCGGCATTCGGTTCATTGGTTCTCCCAAGCAGCCAACCATTACAATCTACCAACTTGAAGATGGAGAGTATTTACCCCCAAAGGTATTTCGAGGGCAGGATCGAATTGATTGTAGATTGTTTCCGAACATTCCCTTAACGGCTGAACAGATTTTTGCAATGAGTCGTTGATTAGCATTTCTGTCTCAGATAATGTTATGGTAGCCACTTTAACTTCTGGCGGCTCCACATTTTCTGTTATTGGAATTTCTGAAGGATTTTCTGACATCGATTTTGTCGTAAGATAAAATCTGTAATTGGATACCTTAAATAAATAATCTTAATTCATGCAAAAAATCGTATCCGATCCAAAAATAATGATGGGCAAACCTGTCATTTCAGGAACTCGTATTACAGTTGAGTTAATTCTCGAAAAACTTGCTGCGGGTGAAACATCTGAGCAGATACTCCAAGCGCATCCACGACTTACCGACGAAGGAATTAAAGCAGCTTTGGCATTTGCGGTTCAAGCTTTACGGTATGATGTGGTTTATCCAACGATTGAGAGAGCTTCTTGAAGTTTTTAGGGGACGAAAATTTAGATTGGCAAATCGTTGAACATCTGCGGCTTGATGGTCACGAAGTTCTGTATGTTGTCGAAATGAACCAGGAATTGCTGACGATGAAGTTTTGAACTTGGCTAATAATGAAGGTGCAATTCTATTGACATCAGATAAAGATTTTGGTGAGTTAGTTTTCCGTTTAGTCGAATTGCAACAGGTGTCGTATGAATTCGGTTATTCGGTTTATCTCCAAATGATAAAGCAGAAATTATTGCCAATGCCATTAATCAACATGCAGATGAATTATTAGGAGCTTTTACTGTTATTTCATCTAAAAGTATTCGCATTCGTAAAATGACATGATGTAGAAGAATTCAAAGAAGCGTTTTCCATCAGCTACGATGAAAATAAAAATCCCTATGACCTGCTATTAATCAAGGTCTTAGGGATTTATTTCCTTACGGGACTGGTGCGGCTCGAACGCACGACCTGACGCTTAGGAGGCGTCCGCTCTATCCAACTGAGCTACAACCCCAACTAGGAAGCATATATGATTATAGCAGTAGTTTTAGCGAGACTGCCAAAGATTATCCCAAGAGCCGCCGCCTACTTCTAAACCACAAAGAAAACTTTCTACTTTTAGAATTATCTGAGATTTTCTCCCATTTAATTCTCGTAACTCTAAATTTAACTTTCCTTGCATAGTGTCTCGGCAACAATATCTTAAACCTTCTGCTGTCGGCGCACGCAGAGGTGTACCAGGTAAATCTGTGATTCCTGTCAATTCAATTTCATAATTAGAATTGGTAGCTTTCATTTGCCATCTACCCCAAGGCTGAATTTCCCAATCTACTTGGGAATTCCAGGGAACGAATTCATAAAATTTACCTTGATAGTGCAACCCAATCATCGCTACAGATTCCATCCACCACAGCACACCCCGCCGTCCACCGCCAGCAGTTAATGCTAAGTCGGGTTCGCCTTCAAAGCAATTACAATTTATCCAAAACCATTTTTGAGGAAAAGCACCACCCCAATTTTTCTCGCCGTAGGCTGGGGCGTTGGTAAATTCGTAGATTTTGCCATTCCAGTCGATTTTCCCACTGGCTAAACCGTGAGCCATTAAAATCTGCCATCCAGGTTCAAAAATCTGCGAGAATGAGAGCCAGCCAGCAGTTGATTGCTGAATACTATTTTTATTACCCCAACCGTATACTGGTTGAATTTCATACTCCCAACGGCAATAATTATTTGTAGCGTAGTCGCGAATAATTCCCTGATTCAAGGTAGCTGTGGCTTGATATCCTTCTTGAACATGATGCTCAAACTCTGCTGGTAAAAGATATAGAGGAGCAATTTGCAAATCCGTTTTACCCCAATGACCTAAACCTAAAACATCCCGACTACCCCAAAATTTCTTCACATCAGGAAAAGTTCGGCATAAATACTCATCATCTGGGCCGAGGACTTGGGCTGCACCGCCACTGTAAGGTTTACCGCCGATGGGGTCTTCAATGGAGTACATAAAAGCGAATGTTTGCCCAATTTCTGGCAAAGTAACGCGGTAATACCAACCCTCAAAAAAGCGGCGACTACCACCATCCCAGTGATAACCAGAATGGGGCGTTTGGGTTGATTGGAGGAAATTTAGGGGAATAGTTAACATAGTATATAGTTGCCGATTTTTTCAGTATGCGCGATGTTTAACGACAAGCCGAAACGTCTACGCTTCGATATCAATGATGCTTATGAAATTCTTGGGCTGGAACCTGGTGCATCTCAAGCACAGGTGAAACGAACTTACCGTAAACTGGTGAAAATTTGGCATCCCGATCGCTTTTTCGATCAAAAGCAAAAACAGGAAGCTGAGGAAAAGATCAAATCAATTAACGCAGCTTACAACAAGCTCAAATCTGAAAGTCCATCCGAGCCTCCCATTTCTGAAAATCCATCTTCATCTTCGCCTAAAAAATCCCCAAAAATATCTGTCAATCGTTGGGATGCAGAAGCTTTCTATACTTTAGGAGTAGAAAATGCCACAGAAGAAAGATATGAAGATGCGATCGCAGATTTTACCCATGCAATTCGTCTCAATCCTCACTATGTTGACGCATATAAATATCGTGGACTAGTTTGCTCTCAACTCGGATACGAATATAGAGCCGCTTCCGATTTAAATAAAGCTGCACAAATAGAACAAGAGTTAAGAAATCCGGGTGCTGTACGGAAAGTGCGATCGCCTAGATATGTATCAAAGCCTAAACCTTGGCTAGAAAGATTTTGTCAGGGGATTAAAAAGATATTACGGCTAAATCGGCGTTGGAGATGAGAAGCGCCATATTTTAAGATGCTTTGGATGCCGATAACATACTTTGAGTTAGTTAATACTTATGCTTGCGAATACTAAGTATATTGAGATTTGCTGCTGATTTTCAGTATGAGCGATGTCTAAAGACAAGCCGAAACGTCTACGCTTTGATATAAATCATGTTTACGATATTCTGGGGTTAAAACCAGGTGCATCCGTTGATCGGGTCAAGCAAGCTTACGGCCAGATGGCTAAGACTTGGCATCCAGATTGTTTTTTTGAACCGCAAAGGACGCAAAGGACGCAAAGGACACAAAGGACACAAAGGAAGAGAAGGAAGAAATCCTTAACTGAACTGTATTGATATATACCTAAGCCTCAGTCTACTGAATCGATGCTCTAGAGCGTTGGTCGTTTACTTTCGAGGATTTCTGTAGCCTTCAGAACAGAAAGTGGGCGGTAGAATAAATAGCCCTGTACCTCCTCACAGTTGATAGATTTTAAGAACTCCAATTGCTCTTCTGTTTCTACCCCTTCGGCTGTCAACTTCAATCCCAAACTGTGTCCCAAGGTAACTATGGCCTGGATAATATGAGCTACTTTGGAATCCGGCTTCAAATCTTTAACGAAAGACTGATCTATTTTCAGATTGTGAAGTGGCAAAAGCTGTAAGCGCGAAAGCGAGGAATGTCCCGTACCAAAGTCATCAATGGAGATGTAAACACCCATCTGTTTTAGATTCTCTAACACCGTTCTGGTAAAATTTAAATCCTCAATGGCTGTGGTTTCCATAATTTCTAATTCTAAAAAGCGCGGCTCTAGACCCGTTTGCTCTAAAACTGTGGCTATAATCTCCACCAATTTGGGTTGGCGAAACTGCTTTAGAGAAAGATTGACAGCGATCGTTATGGGTGGTAATCCTGCATCTTGCCAGATTTTGTTTTGGATACAGGCTGTCCGCAGCACCCATTCGCCAATGGGGATAATTAATCCACTTTCTTCGACGAGGGGAATGAAGACACTGGGTGCAACCAATCCCATTTCTGGGTGTTGCCAGCGTAACAGAGCCTCCATACCAGTAATTTCTCCTGTGGCAATGTTTATACGAGGCTGATAGTACAGCGCAAATTCTTTACGTTCTAGGGCATAGCGCAAACTCTTTTCTAAAGTCAGAAGTTCGGGATTTTTGGCGCTTAGAGAAACACTATAAAATTGGTAGTTATTCCGCCCTTTATCCTTGGCATAATATAAAGCGGCATCTGCGTGCTGAATTAGTGTTTCGGCATCAGGACTGTTGTTATCAAGCAACGCAATACCGAGGCTGGCAGTCACATAAAGTTCATGCCCTTGGAGATGGAAAGGATCTTCTAAGGTTTGTAAGATTCTGTACGCCACCTGCGTTACTTCTTCAATATCTAGGACTCGCGGCAGTAAGATAGTGAACTCATCGCCTCCCCAACGGGCTATAGTGTCTCCACCTCTGAGTAAGTCTTGTAATCTTTGAGCGAGGCTTTTTAACAATTGGTCTCCCAAAGTGTGCCCCAGGGTGTCATTAATGACCTTGAAGCGATCCAGATCGAGGAAGATCACAGCTAAACTTTCGCCATTTCGAGTGGCATTGGGCAGAGTTTTACTGAGCAGTTCGCTAAATAGTAAGCGATTGGGCAACCCTGTCAGCAAGTCATGGAGGGCTTGATAGCGAATTTTCTCTTCTACTTGCTGACGCTGCCGCGCACCAATGATACTGGCGGCCATTGTCAACAGGGTAGATTCTTCATGCTTTGACCAATGACGCTCAAAGGTGCAGTCTGCCAAGCCAAGATACCCCCAACACTCGTTCTCTAAGCGGAGAGGCACCAGGAGAAGGGATTGAATGCCATCTCTGATCAGGAATTCTTGTTCGGCGACAGGAAATTCTGAGGTGAGGCCGCTAATCGACTGGCCGCTAGAGAGAACAGTGTGCCAACGGGCTAATCCAGAAGCTTGATAAGGTTGATTCTGCCAATGGTGGTGGGTAGATTCAATCAAAGATTGCGTCCATTCAAACCGGAGGCTGACAGCTATTTCTCCTGTAGCAGGATGGAGATGGTTCTGAAAGAGATAGGCCCGATCTGCCTGGGCAGCTTCACCCAGCAGAGCTAGAGCTCGATCGATACCAGTTTCATAATTCATTTCCCCTAGCAAATAATTGGCAGCTTCTGCAACAGCTTGTAGCAAGCGATCGCGCTGACGCAGTTCGGCTGTAGCTTGTTTTTGCACCGTAATATCTCTAATAATAAAAGTTCTAATTAAATCACTTTCAGGCAGGTAGAGAACGGATTGCTCAAAAACTTCTGTACCTACTTCCACTTCGCGCACAAAAGAATTTTTTTCTAGATTCTTAACTGTATTCAGAAGTCCCGCTAATATTGGGTGTTGCGTCCCAACTTTTCTGAGGTTAGGAAACTTGAGAGCTGCGGCTGGATTGAGATAAGTCACTATGCCCTCGAAGTCCATCTCAATAATTGGATTGGGGATGAGTTCAGGGAACGATGCTAGGCGAGCTAAAGCAGACTCACTAGCTGCTTCAAAACCAGGATCGATAGCTAGGGTTTGAAAAGGATTGGCAGGACTGGCTTGCTCTGATAAGAAACCAGATAAGTCTTCAACATCAAAAGATTCAGAGAATGCTTGTTCTGAAATGTTGGAAATAGCATAATATTTAGCCTGAGCTTGATTACTACCAAAGGCAATGATATCTCCATTTCTAAGATTATGAGAAAAGCATTTAGCACTATTTATAAATAAGCCATTAGTACTTCCTTTTCCCTTATAGTTGCCATCAATAATCTGGAAGCCATATTGGTCAGTCTCTGGAACAGTTACTCGTAATAAAATTGCATGTTGCATTGATACTGACCGAGAAGCCAAGATAATAGTGTTTGCAGGATGCCGCCCCAGAGAATAAGTAGTCTCTCGCAAGGGGACAGTTCGCCGCCCTCGCAGGTCTTTGATGACCAACAGATGGCGTATTTTTTCCCGCTCATTTCCTAGCATGGCTGTTCCTCAATTTCTCATATATTTATGTTTTAGTCTGAAAAATAACACTTTCAGAAGGTGGTATGAAAGTCTTAACTTCTAGGAAAACTTGTTTAATCAAAGTTGTCACCACCTGCGATCACAAAATTAGTGTGAATTGCAAACCAGCCCTTCTATTCATTATTGACCTTATTGAATAATATGGCTAATTGTTGAATCAGTTTTTGCGGTAGAAGTTCTAGCTATTTTCTCGACTCATTTGGACTTCCCAAAAATAAATTATTCAGTAGGGTGTGTTATGGTGTTAAGCCTAACGCATCACCTACAAATAACTGGTGAGTGCGCTATCGCGGTAACACACCTTACAACTATGACTATTGGTTGGAATATTTTTAAATTGAAATCTCAGAGATAAGTTATAAGAGTACTCCAAGAAAGAAAATGCCCAATTGTCGTTGCGAGCGAAGCGAAGCAATCGCAGCCCTTGGGATTGCTTCGCTTCGCTCGCAACGACGGGTTTTGGATCATTTATTTTTTGGAACACTCTAAACTTTGTCCCTTCGTCTATATAACCCAACCTTCTCTTTCTTAGGATACCCAGAATCAGATCAAACACTGAATAGAATACATAGTGTATTTACGGATTTTTATTTGGAGTGGGGAAACTCCAAATTATATAGATAACCGTGTTATTTTTATTTTTTAATGGCTGGAATCCGCCATTGGTGCAGCCTATCGGATATCAAGGAAGGAAAATAAACTATTTCTAACACCTAAATTTTAAAAAGGATTATAGAGTAAACTGAAATACAGACCGTTTTCTTGTAATGTTCTGTCATTTGAGTCAACAGATATTAAAGGAACGCCCCAATCAAGACGAACGGTGAAGCGATCGCCCTGTGTCCAACGCAACCCCAAACCAACAGCAGCTAAAGTATTATGGTTGGGATTCTCTCTACCCGAACTATTCCAGCCAATACCAAAATCTGCAAAGGGGACAACCTGTAAGGTACTATCTATTTGAGGTAAACGCAGAATTGGTACTTGAACTTCCGCAGAGACAAAAGTGCCGTTATCCGTTAGCAGGTAATCTTGACGATAGCCCCGAATGCTATCTTGCCCACCTAAGCCAAATTGCTCTAAAGGCAAAAGTGTTCTAGATGCAAGTTGTGTGTTTAAACGAAGTAACAGTAAGGTTTCAGGAGCTAAAAGGCGTATCCACTGTGCTTGTCCTTGCCAAGCAAAAAAACGCCCATCGGGAGCATTTTGATTAATCGTGGGATTCAATACATCTATGCCCAAGCTAAATTGAGAGCGGAGGGCGATGACTTGGCGACTGTTACGACTCGTCCACTCTTGAAAAAATCGGAATGCAGATACCTTTGTGCGTCCCTCTTCATCAGCACCTAAACCGGGGAAAGGTAGTTGTTCTCCCAAAGGGCTATAAGAGGCTTCACTTTCCCGGCGAGAGGCTGTCAATCCCAGAGCAAATTCTTGGGTAGGAGTTTGAACTATGGGCTGGCGGAATGTTACTTCGTAATAGCGAGAAGCCGATTCGATATCTAAAACGTTGAAAGGAGGTTCAATGACATTACTTGACGTAGTGTCATAGTTGAAGGTAAGTGTCCCATTGCGGGGATTGAGTGGTAATGTGTAGCTTGCGTCAAAGGAATTGCTACCATCGGTATTAGTGTAAGCAACACCTAGAGAATCTCCTAATCCCAATAAGTTGGCTTCATTCAATTGTAATCGGCGGCGAAAACTGCCAACACTAGGCGATCGCCCATTATCAAGAACTATTTGGCTACTAAAGGTTTTTGCCTCACTAACCTTGACTTCTAAAAGACTCGAACCTGTCCGCGATCCTGCTGATAGTTCAGCAGACACGTTTTGAATTAAAGGATTCAGTTGCAATAGTTGCAGTGCTTCTAGTAGACGTTGGCGATTCAGAGGTGCTGATGTAGCTATTGCTAGTCGGCTGCGGACATAATTTGGATTTAACCGCCGAGTTCCAGTTACCTGAATATCTTCTAATTTACCTTCAACCACCTGAATTTTGACAACACCGGATTGGATTGTTTGGGGTGGGATATATGCACCAGAAGTAATGTAACCATTTCTGACATATAGATCGGTAATTTTAGAACGCGCTTGATACACTTCAGTCAGCGAGATCGGTCGTTTGGTAAATTCAGCAGTGGCTTTGGCTAACTCTTTGGGACTGAAGACTGTGCTACCAAGAACTTCAAACCTTTCTACAACAATAGTTTGAGGAAAGTTGCCAAGTGGTGGTTCATCAGGTGTGGGAGTTTGGATAGAGGGGGGAAATAGTTCTGCTGGTGGGGGAAGTTGCTGTGGTAGTTCTGGTGAAGGACGTGGCGAAGGTATGGGTGGTTGTAAATCTCGTGGTGGTGGGAGTTGTTGTGACAGGATAAAATTACTAGTTGGTAATTGTGTTGTATCAACAGCCTGAGCTTTCAGTGGACTAGAAGATATGCTGCTGAGTAATATAAGCAGTGGTAACTGGGACGTTATAAGATTCTGAGGATATTTATTAATCATCACACTGGACTATTTTTTGTCAGTAACTATGGGATTATACGGAAACTGCCTCAGATGTGAATCTTACTTCATCTTTTGCCGCTAAAGTTGATATCTTGGGCAAATCTCAATTTAAAAGCGAAATAATCTGGTGATTGCAGACTTCAAAGCATCGATTATTTAGACCGCAGAGTGTCAATCCATATCCCTTTCCTGGAACATTCCCATTAATTTACGTTTACGAGCGTGGGTTTGCATCAAGTTTTGCCGATAACTTAACCAGTCAGCTTTCTTCCCAGATTCCAAATAGGCGGTACGTGCCTTTTTCAACCATTCAACTGCGTAGTAGTAGTATTCGGCTTTACCCGCATCCATAATCTTTTCGGCACGGCGACGCGCATTAGCAATCACCCAACTAGGATTGTGAGAGATAGCAGCATTCATGACGCGATGAATCAACTCGGAATCATAAGAACTGAGTTCGCTAGCGATCGCAATTGCATCATCAATTAGCCCCTCATGCAAGAATATATCCACCTTGGCTGATTCTGTTCCCCAACCACTATAAGTACGAATAATTTTCAGCAAGTCTGTTTTGACACTTTCCCAGTTTTCCCCGGCTAATTCTGCCATCCTTTGGTAGTCAAAAAAAGAGGGCTTAACTTGAAAAGCCGCCTTGATTGCTAATAAAGCAGCTTCACTATTACCCAACTCAACAGCTAAATCACTTGTCCAAATTCCTAATTCATACTGACAATTCCCTGGTAAATTTAAGCCACTCTGGGCTATATCTAGTGCTTGCTGTAATGCCTCCTGTTCGCTAAGTGTTTTCGCTAGGGCAAAAGCCTCTTCCATTGAGTTCATCTGGGTTTGAGCAGCATCAATTGCTTCTTCCACCCTGCCCAAACGCCCTAACATTGTCAGATATTGTTGGGTTTGCCCTTCTGCTTTTGCTAAATACAAGTATTCTTGGTAACGTTCCTGACCTTCAAGGATTTTTAGCCGAATTAGTGCCAAATCATCTGCATAGTCTGGCACATCTTCTTCCCAAGCTCCCCTTTCAGTAATATTACCTTGGAGAACTTGTAGCAATGGTGGATAATCCCAACCTTGGCGTAAAGCTTCCATAACTAAGCCAAAATCAGCATTCCACTCATCTTGCCAAGCTTCCAAATTTATTTGAATATCAACTTTTTCTTCGGGGGTAAGTTCAGCAGTCAGAATTGCTTCACACCAAGCCTGATTTAATTCGCCAACAATTTCATCATTTTCAGCACCGTAATCTGCAATATCGTCCCAATTTTCCACACAGGTAAAGGTAATCGCTTCTAAAATAGCGATCGCATTTTCACCTTCTCCCCGTTCGCTAAAATCTACCGCAGTTTGCACCACATTCAGTAAATCTTCGGCAATCGGATCTTCTTCACACCCCTCCTCAAAGTAGCGGACAGCATCCCGGATAATCTGCCGGACTTGTCGCCGAATGGGAGCCGGATCGATAGTAAGGCGGCGCACAAGTCTTATGGTTGTTTGCTCAACCATCGGATTCGTCATCCAACCTACATGACGGTCAATCGCCTCAATTAGTGGTGGGTATTCTTTTACCAACTCTTGCAGCAGCCTTTGAGTTTGGCTACGATCTAAGCGATCGAGTAGTTGTTCTAGGGTGGGGCGCTGCTCAATATTTTCCGACTCACGGGCACAGACAAGCATCGTCGCGACAATGTGTTTGCACCATCCGTCAAAGTTGTAGGCACAGGTGCAGTTTGCTGAGGTTAACCCACTGTCATCGAAGCTCAGATTGACATGATAAGGTCTATCTTCAGTGCCTGCAACTTCAGCCTGAAGCAGATGACCGCGTTGGGTAACGGCATTGACAGCACCAGCTTCATAGTATGCCTCGCCACGTTGGAAAGATTTGGTGTTGGCATGACGGCGGATAGTAAATTCAGTAATTTGGGGAATAGACATCGAGCGATCGCCTGTGTAAATCCTCTGGATGAATCCAGTTATCAGGCAGATGGTAGGGGATTTAAAATCAGTTAGCAGTTTCCAGTATTCACTGATAATTGTATGCTGGGGGCTTAAACCCAGCAACGAAACTGACAACTGATAACTGATAACTGTTAAAGGGGTTGCGCTGATTGTCGGTCAAGTTGAGAATAAATAGGCGAAGCACACGGGGAACCTAAGGTGAGTCAAGGATTTGATTACGATTTAGTCATTATCGGCGCTGGTGTAGGCGGACATGGTGCAGCCTTACACGCCGTAGGTTGTGGTTTGAAAACAGCGATTATTGAAGCTGCTGATATGGGAGGAACCTGTGTTAATCGGGGCTGTATTCCTTCTAAAGCACTGCTGGCGGCATCTGGACGTGTGCGGGAGTTACGCAATGCCCACCACCTCAAATCGCTGGGAATTCAAATTGGTAGCGTGGAATTCGATCGCCAAGCGATCGCTAATCATGCTAATAATCTCGTCTCGAAAATTCAAGGAGACTTAACCAACAGCCTCAAACGTCTAGGAGTAGATATCATTAGGGGTTGGGGAAAAATCGCTGGGGCGCAAAAAGTCTCTGTAACCGGAGACGGTGGCGAAAAAACCATCACAGCTAAAGACATCATCCTTTCGCCTGGTTCAATTCCTTTTGTACCTCCAGGGATTGAAGTAGACGGCAAAACTGTCTTTACCAGCGACCAAGGTGTAAAGTTAGAGTCGTTACCAGACTGGGTAGCGATTATTGGTAGTGGTTACATCGGCTTGGAATTTTCTGATATTTACTCAGCTTTGGGTTGTGAAATCACCTTGATTGAAGCTTTAGATCAGTTAATGCCAGGATTTGACCGCGATATTGCCAAACTTGCCGAACGAGTGCTGATTACTCCCCGCGATATTGAAACCAAAGTGGGGATATACGCTAAAAAAGTCACCCCTGGTTCACCAGTGGTAATTGAATTAGCAGACTTCAAAACTAAAGAAGATGTAGATGTCATCGAAGTAGATGCTTGCTTGGTGGCTACAGGACGCATCCCGGCGACCAAAAATCTTGGTTTGGAGTCTGTGGGTATAGAACTCGATCGGCGGAGTTTTATCCCAGTTGACGATCGCATGGCAGTACTATCAGCCGGTGAAGTAGTACCAAATGTCTGGGCAATTGGCGATGCTAATGGAAAGATGATGTTAGCACATGCGGCTTCTGCTCAAGGCATCATCGCGGTAGAAAATATAGTTGGGAGGGAAAGAATAGTAGACTATCGCAGCATCCCCGCAGCAGCTTTTACCCACCCAGAAGTCAGCTATGTAGGTTTAACAGAAACCGCAGCGAAGGAATTGGGACAAACTGAAGGTTTTGAAGTCGCCACAAGTCGGAGTTACTTCAAAGGGAATTCCAAAGCGTTGGCAGAAAATGAAGCCGACGGTATTGCCAAAGTGATATATCGCAAAGATACAGGAGAAGTCTTAGGCGTTCACATTTTCGGACTGCACGCCTCAGATTTAATTCATGAAGCCTCAGCCGCGATCGCAAACCGTCAATCCGTCCAAAGCCTCGCGCATCTAGTTCATGCCCACCCAACACTCTCTGAAGTCTTAGACGAAGCTTATAAACGAGCGATCGCCATTTAGGGATTGGGGATTGGCGATTGGTAATTTACAAATAACCAATGACAAATAACAAATGACAAAGGACTAATAGCAGCAAATGCTAGGCAGTGCTAAAATTAGCATTTCGACCTCAGAATTTATCAGCAGAGGAAACTAACCCTCAATTTCTCGGCAACAGCCAGATTTAGGTTACTTCCTCGCCGACTAGTTGCTAACTAATCTCTAAACAGGAGAATGATTCTTCAACCATGATCAAACTGCGCTTGAAACGATTCGGTAAAAAACGGGAAGCAAGTTACCGCATTGTTGCCATTAACAACCTCGCTCGCCGTGATGGCCGTCCCTTAGAAGAATTGGGATTTTATAACCCCAGAACCGATGAAGTGCGATTAGACGTTCCCGGTATCGTCAAGCGACTACAACAAGGCGCTCAACCCACTGACACCGTACGTCGCATTCTAGTAAAAGCTAATGTTTTTGAACAGGTCAGTGCAACAACAGCCGCATCATAATTTCGGAACAAAATTGCCAACAGCCAGTCCCAACTATGTTGATCTGGTTGGGTTTTTGGTGCAGCCGTTTTTGGAATCTCCAGAAACTTTAAGCGTCGATTGTGAAATTTCTCAGGCCCTAAACCGGGTTTGGGTTCGCATCGCCTTTGAAAGCACAGATAAAGGAAAAGTGTTTGGTCGAGGGGGACGCAATATTCAGGCGATTCGGACAGTAATTGCCGCAGCCGCAGCCGCAGCTGGGCAATCAGCATACCTGGATATCTACGGCAGTACCACTCCGGGCCGTGAAGGTATGTCTTTTGATGAAGAGACAGAAGAGCGATCGCCACCGCCAACTAAGAGAGAAGTGCGTGGAAATGATGGGCCTAAACCCATTGTTAAACCCCGCCTCCGCTAGTTTAAAACTAGAGAGCAAATCTGAGCGGTTGTAGTTACCTCCGCTCAGAATTTTTGTAAAGATGGAAAGTAGCAAAAAGATTTTTAGATATTTTTTTGAACTCTTCACCAGTAGGGGCGTAATAATTACGCGCCCTACAACAGATTAATTTGTTGCAAAGATTTTTCTAAAATGTAAGTAAAAAAGCGTAATTTCGCCTTTAGCGATAAAATATTAACCTTTGTCAAAAATAGATCCTTACGAATTAAAAAATACTATGGCAGGTGCTTTAACAATTCAGCTGCCGAATGTTGCTAGTGCGATCGCTCTTGGGGGAGATGGAGAAGAAAATCTCAAAATCCTATCTCGCCAAACAGGAGCCACTTTAGTGCTACGCGGACAGGAATTAGTCATTTCTGGTACCCAAGGGCAAATCGATCTAGCTTCTCGATTAGTGCGATCGCTTGAAGACCTCTGGATTAAGGGCAATACTATCACCAGTGCTGATATTTTAACAGCCCGTCAAGCCATAGATAGCGATCGGCAAGGGGAACTGCAAGATTTACAGCGAGATGTCCTTGCCAAAAATCGCCGAGGCGAAGAAGTCCGTGCTAAAACCTTCCGCCAGCGTCAATATATCGACGCACTCCGTAGACGCGATCTTACCTTTGGGATTGGGCCTGCTGGTACCGGCAAGACTTATCTCGCCGTTGTTGTCGCCGTGCAAGCACTCCTTGCCAACCAGGTTGAAAAGCTAATTTTAACTCGCCCTGCCGTTGAAGCTGGTGAAAAACTCGGTTTTTTGCCTGGAGACTTGCAGCAGAAAGTTAATCCCTATCTTCGCCCACTTTACGATGCTATTTATGAATTCATCGACCCAGAAAAAGTACCTAGTTTAATGGAACGCGGTGTGATTGAAGTCGCACCCCTCGCCTACATGCGGGGACGCACCCTCAATAACGCTTTTATCATTGTTGATGAAGCTCAAAATACTACACCCGCTCAGATGAAAATGGTTTTGACTCGTTTGGGTTTCCGTTCGCGGATGGTGATTACAGGAGACATGACACAAACTGATTTACCACTTCACCAACAATCGGGTTTAGGGGTGGCTTTACAAATTTTAAAACACGTTGAAGGCATTGCCTTTTGCGAATTTACTCAAAAAGATGTAGTTCGCCATCCTCTTGTTCAGCGCATTGTCGCTGCTTATGAACAATACGAAAAATAGGAATTGGTATTGGTAATTGGTAATTGGGGATCAACAAATAACAAAGGATAATAATTTATGAGTACTACTTTGAAAGAATTTTTAGAAGCTTGTGAGACTCTTGGAACTTTGCGTCTAATTGTTACTAGTAGCGCGGCTGTATTAGAAGCACGTGGCAAGATTGAAAAGCTATTTTATGCAGAATTACCAAAGGGTAAGTATGCAAATATGCATACTGAAGGCTTTGAGTTTCACTTGAATATGGACAGAATTATTAAAGTAAAATTTGAAACGGGTGAAGCAAAAAGAGGAAATTTTACAACCTATGCTATTCGGTTTTTAGATGATAAACATGAGTCTGCTTTAAGCTTATTTTTGCAATGGGGTAAACCGGGAGAATATGAACCAGGCCAGGTGGAAGCTTGGGAGACTCTAAAAGAAAAGTATGGGGAAGTTTGGGAAGCTTTACCAGCAGAAATTTAATACATACAGCTAAACTGACAGGGGTGGAGGAAATCTGATATCTGCACTGAATTGCTGCACATTCACGCTGCGATGAATCGGTAAAACATATTCTAAATTTTCATGGGGTCGAGGAATAATATGAGAAGAAAGCACCTCGCCACCGCTAACTCGCAGTACCGCCTTTAGTCCTGCTGTCACTGCCACATTAACCTCACCAATAACCCCTCGAATTAATACGGTAATTCGTCCTAAATCAGTATTTTCATAACCAACAAGGGTGACACGAGCAGCTTTACACATGGCATCTCCAACTTCCACTGCTGTGGGAACGCCATAAACTTCAATCATGCCTAGTGCCAATGTCATGCTGTCACCATAATTTAGGATTGTAGAGTTAGATATTTTTAACTATAGGAATCCGGTTTGATTTCTGAAAATATCCGTAGGATGTGAGCGCGGAGAGTACGGCATCAAACCCTTAATAATAGTGCGTTACGAACTCCGTTCTAACACACTCTACAATACCTAATTTCGTTCAAAAATCAAATAGTAATCCTATATATAGCGGTTATCGATTGGATGAGAACACCAAAGTCCTTGCTGTCAAATCATTTCAGCAAAGTTTTTGTATCTCACTGAACTGCACACCGCTATATCGGCTAATTGTGATGGTAAATTAGTTACTAAACGATATTTTGTGAGTTAATAGCTAGCAGCATAATACGCAATATATTTAGTGTATCATTATCCCATATTTTAAGTAAATTAACGCAAATAAAGTGAACTATAGAAAGAAAAATAAAACTCTGTGATTATCTTTTAGTAAGTGCTTGAGTGCTAAAGCACTTACTAAAATTTTTTAATTTTTTACACAAATTTACTTGATTTTTAATCGATAAATAATAAACGTTAAATACAAAATTGCGAATGCTTACAATAAAGGTAATTTGGAGTTTTTGCTTGCTGCTTTCATTCCTACTATGGAATGGCGACGCTCTTGCAGGAGAATTGTCTGAACGGTTAGCAAATTTTCCGCAGTGGGAAAAATTAACTTCAGTGCAACCGGCTTCGGGTGATTTGGTTTACCCGGAATGGATGGCTGGTTCTTGGCAAGTTACGAGTACTTTGGTAGATTTAGCCGCGCCTTTAGCACCAGATATCGTAACTCCAGGGTTTGAAGGTAATCGCCACCAATTAGATCAGCCTGTGAATTTTGTAGTAAGATTTGTGAAAGAGCAACCACATCTAGCCGGGTTAAAAATATTCCGTAAGACAGATTACAAGTCCCCAAATTTAGTAGCAGATAGAGCATTTAATAGCTTGAATTTGGCACGGGCTTATTTAGGGAATGAAGCAGTGTTATCAGTAAAAGTAGATCCAGATTCACCTAATCGTCAGATTACATTCTTGCGTAGCAGTCGCCAACTAGTCTCCATTGTGACTGCACGAGCTACAGAAACTATCCCTGATGGCAAATTTATCACTACAGAAGTGTTTCAACAATTATTTAAAGGTGGTTCACGCCCCTATTTAAACTCGGTAGAATCTACCACCGCTTATCATAAACTTTTAACGACTAATCCGGCAATTGAAGCAGATCAAGTTACTGCTGTCTATCTTTCACCCCAAGATCCAGATTACTTTAAAGCTGGTTCTCGACCAGTTGCTCTCTATCGCTATCGCCTAGAGTTTGTTCCAGTACAAATGCCTAATATTCAGAAAGAATGATTTAAACTTAATAGACCTTGACTAATTTGTATTACGTTTGTAGTATATAAATTCCAAGCTCACGATCGCGCTCTTGGACGGTGTGCATCATGGCCAAATTTCAAGATATTGTCAATTACTTTCGCTCTGACTGGAAGCTGAGTGTTTTCAGTATTACAGCATCTAGCATCTACGAAATTATTGATTTGGTTGTTCCTTATGCGATTGGGCAGATTTTAAATGTTTTGTCTAATCAACCTTTGGATAAACCACTTCAAAGTGCGATCGCAACTTTTTCGGACATCACCAATTACCCAGTTAATAAAACTCTATCTTTGGGTATATTACTGAGTTTAATATTTGTTGTCACAGTAGTGAAAGCGCCTGCACAACCTTGGTTAACCCATTGGTTTCATTGGGATATAACCTTAAGGATGCGTCGCCAGAAAGCCCAAACAGCCATAGAAAAAATTCTCACTCTTCCACTAGAATTTTATGATGAAAATAACCCCGGACGTATTGCTGGAAGAATAGCTAGAGGAATTTCTAACCACACTTTTACTTACCCTGAAGTTGCCGGACAGTTTATTCCTAGATTAGTTCGAGTGCTGGCAATTTTTGGATTTATCTTGGTAATTGAGTGGCGAATTGCAATTTTGTATTTGATTTCCTTTGTAGTTATTTTGAGCTTGAGCTTAAAGCATTTAAAGCAGCTGATTTGGCACGAAACTATTCTCGATAAATATTCAGAAGATACGGAAAGTCGTAATTCGGAACTAATCACCAACATCAAAACGGTGAAAGCATTTGCTACAGAAGCTAATGAACTGAAACGGCAAAAGCAACGTTTAGATCGGGAATTAATGGTAGTTGAGTATCGTGTCCACAAAGGATATACCAAACTAGCTACTTGGCAAAGGACTGTAATTCAGTTTTGCGTGTTTACTATCTTGGGTTTGACTCTAGCAGCAACCGTAGATGGAAGAATTTCTCTTGGTCACTTTGTCATGACCTTAACTCTTTCTAGCATGGCTTATGCGGAATTAGAACCTATTAGCAATTTGGGAGAAGTTTTTGCCCGTCGTTATTCTTCGATGATCCGGTTTCACGAATTTCTCCAAGAGCCAACTGCATCTGGTTCAGCGAGTCTTTTAGAAGAGAGTAACCACACAGAATCACCTTATAAATTTACTGGAAAAGTTGAGTTGTCGCACCTCACTTTTGGATATGAAGCCAACCGTCAAGTTTTGCAAGATATCAACTTGTTGATTGAGCCATACCAAACAGTAGCATTAGTGGGGCGTTCGGGTTCTGGTAAGTCTACTTTAGTGAAGTTGCTGTTACGATATTTTGAACCTCAACAAGGTCGAATTTTGATTGATGGTCAAGATATTCGCACTTTGGATGTGGGTAAGTATAGACGGAGATTAGCGATCGTTCACCAAGAAGTAGACGTTTTCAACGGTACTATATTGGATAACCTGACTTATGGTAGGCGAGATGCCAGCTTGGAGCAGGTTAAACAAGCCTGTAGAATTGCCAGAGTCGATGAAGTAGTGCAGCAGTTACCCCAAGGTTATTACACCGTCGTGGGGGAACGAGGTGTCAGGTTATCTGGAGGACAAAGACAACGGTTAGGAATTGCTAGGGCGTTGTTAGTGGAACCAGACGTACTGATTTTTGATGAAGCCACCTCTAGTTTAGATTATGAATCTGAGCGTTCGATTCAGCTAGCGATGCGATCGATTCAGGGTACTTGCACCACTATTGTGATTGCTCACCGTTTAAGTACAGTGCGGGAAGCAGATAAAATTGTAGTTCTAGAGCAAGGCAAGATTGTAGAAGTGGGTAGCCACGATGAACTCTTGCGTCACGAGGGCATTTACCGCCGTTTACACTCCCTGCAAGAAACAGGAGAACTTCTAAGTTAGGGGATATACACATTTTGGATTTTACATTTTGGATTTTGGATTGACCCCATGAATCAATCTACTTGATTCAATCGACTTTATTGACAATACAATAAGGTCGATTTTTCTAATTGTCCCCCGCAAGATTACGTTCTATATTAAATAAAATTACTTTTTCAGCAACATTAAGAAGCTACCAATAGCAGCCTCTTAATAATCATTATGAATTATTGAATATTTAATTTTTTGGAAGTCTCAATTAGAAGTAGCTATTCTCACCTTGGTACAAGGAATTGGCTATTTATTAAAGCTTTTATTGATAAATTACAAAACTAAGTACAGATTTTAACTAATTCGTAGCGAATTAAATTTGACAAGACTCTGTGTCCCTACCCTACGGAAAGGCAAAGCGCATCTGCACTTACCTTTGCTACTTAGTGCGTTTAAAAACGCTACGATTTCACGCAAAACTGTACTAAGATTTACTCTTCTCAGCTTCTTTCTGCGCCGCCTCACTATATTTCTTATATAGTTGAGTCCGAATTTTAGCTTCCTGATAACGGCTGTGATTTTGTGGTACCTTACTCATTAAATCTGAAGCCCGTTGCCACTTAGCAGCGATCTCTAGCCACTGAGTTGAGGTTGTGGCTGTTTTACCAGATGTAGAAGCAAGATTTGCAATTCGCACAGATATTGCAAATGGATCGTCAGATGGCTCATCAAAGCTATTGTTAGGAACGCGAGATGGTGTTTGGGCTTTCCTCTGGTTAGTATTTTCTGTAGTTAAAGATTTAGAAGTTCCTAGTTGCATTAGGTTTTTTAGTTGATCGCCTAACTGGGCATAAACAATCCAACTAAGCAACAACAGTGAGCATAAACCAACTGCTGCTAATACCTTAGTTTTAGGTTTATTATTGTGTTTCTCTTTGTTAATAAGTACCAAAGGACGAGAGACTGGGGTTTTAGGAAAATTTGGTTTTCCTAGTTCAGCTTGAGCGTCTGTGAAATCTTTAATTAGTTGCTTTACAATATTGGGCTGAATTAAGGCAATTTCGTGCGACCAAAGCAATTGGTTGTCGCGATCGCTATCTATTTCTTTTAACCACAGTAATTGTTGTTCCCGAACAATCCGACTATTGATATTGACCCGGCGAATGTGACGCGGGGCGATAGACTCAAGAATTTGCTGGATTTGTTCTACGAGAGGGGATTGCTCAAGTTGCTCTATCCTAGCCGCTTCACACAGAAGTTGTAAGACACCATCAGAAAAAATGGCTCTAGTTCTGACACCAGACTTAGCTAGCTTTTCATTCAATAGCTGAATAATCGCAGCAACACTGCCTTGGTGAGCTTGCCAACCGATATCGTTTATCCGGTCTACCATCTGAGGTTTGGTGATAACTCTTCCACCCTGACTGATTAACGTATTCATTAATTTAGGGACTCTTTTCTACTGACCTTGATCTTGTCTTCGATTTTACGAGTAAAAAGATGAGTTGCCAAATAAAATCACAAAAGTCGAGCCTCCCTTCTCGGTTCGGTAAGGATGCTCGATCGCACTCAGTTAATTAGACACTCCTACGGTTTGAAAGCGTAGGATTCTTGAACTGAAACCGTACTTTCAGGGTAACGCCCATGCTGACGGCCGAGCTACCTGTTTGACATAGTACATGATGATGTCTTTTTGCGATCGCACGAGCTTAAGTTGAAGTAGCTAAATATTATCAGGCTCAACACCGAGACTTCTGTTGATTGAGAACTGGGTAAGAGACTAGTCATAATTAGCCACCTGATTGAGAATATGGGTGGATGACTATATTATCTCAGAGACTTTCGCTGAGATTTCTGGAACTGTCATCCTGTCAGATATTGTTCACAATCGAAACAAAATAGCTGTATCAGGATAAATTTATGATTAATTCTCGCTTTTTTTGCCTTTTTGTTCAGAATGGCAAGATTATTTAGTGCAGCGATCGCTACATTAGAAGATATATAAATAAAAATCATTATTGATTTTTATTAGTTCGCGGTTCACACAAAACTATGAGTGCAAGTACCATTATTTCCGAAAATCCCTTACTCCAAGGCGTTGGCTTACCTCCCTTTGCAGAGATTAAACCAGAACGAGTAGTACCAGCTTTCAATCAGTTGTTGGCAGAACTTGACCAGCAGCTTGCCACCCTAGAGGCTAATGTACAACCTACTTGGAGTGGTTTAATAGAACCCTTAGAAAAGCTTACAGAACGGCTTACCTGGAGTTGGGGGGTGGTGAATCATTTAATGGGTGTTAAAAATAGCCCGGAACTGCGCGAAGCTCATGAAATAGTACAGCCACTAGTCGTACAATTTATCAATAAGCTCGGTCAAAGCCAACCCATCTACAATGCTTTTAAAGCACTCCGTACCAGCGATAATTGGGCAAATTTAGAATTAGCTCAACAGCGCATTGTAGAAGCTGCCATCCGGGATGCAGAACTTTCTGGTGTTGGCTTGGAAGGAGAGGCAAGAGAGCGTTTCAACGCCATACAAATGGAGTTAGCGGAACTTTCTACCAAATTTTCTAACCATGTACTTGATGCCACTAAAGCTTTCAGCTTAACCCTAACAACACAAGCAGAAATTGACGGTTTACCACCAAGCTTAGTGAGTCTAGCAGCTCAAGTTGCTCGTGCAGCTGGCGAAAGCAACGCCACGCCAGAAAATGGCCCCTGGCGGATTACTTTAGACTTTCCCAGCTATGGCCCTTTCATGCAGCACAGCACCCGTCGAGATTTGCGTGAAAAACTCTACAAAGCTCATATCACCCGCGCTTCATCTGGCGATTTGGATAACAACCCCTTAATTGAGCGTATTTTAAAGTTGCGTCAAGAACTCGCAGATATACTAGGCTTTAAAAGTTTTGCCCAATTGAGCCTTGCTAGTAAAATGGCTCCCAATGTTGAGGCAGTCAACGCCTTATTAGAAGAACTACGCCGTGCTAGTTATGATGCTGCTGTCAAAGACTTGGTAGAACTCAAAGCTTTTGCCGCAGCACAGGGAGCAGCAGAAGCTGAAGACTTAAAACACTGGGATATCACCTTTTGGGCAGAACGCCAACGAGAAGCAAAATTTGCCTTTACCGCAGAAGAATTACGTCCCTACTTTCCTCTTCCCCAAGTATTAGATGGTTTATTTGGACTAGTCAAGCGGCTGTTTGGTGTTACTGTGACTCCTGCCGATGGTCAAGCCCCAGTATGGCATGAGGATGTCCGTTATTTTCAAATTGCTGACGAAACTGGTTCTCCCATAGCCTATTTCTACTTAGACCCCTACAGCCGTCCAGCAGAAAAACGTGGAGGTGCTTGGATGGATGTGTGCATCAATCGGGGCAAAATCACTGAAAATGGTGTCACTGCCATCCGCTTACCAGTAGCTTATTTGGTGTGTAATCAAAGTCCTCCCATAGATGGTAAACCTAGTTTAATGACCTTCTATGAAGTAGAGACCTTGTTCCACGAATTTGGTCATGGACTGCACCATCTGCTTACTAAGGTTGACTATCCCGGAGCCGCAGGCATCAATAATGTGGAGTGGGATGCAGTAGAGCTACCTAGTCAGTTTATGGAAAACTGGTGCTATGAGCGACCCACTTTGTTTGGTATGGCGAAGCATTACAAAACTGGTGAAGCCCTACCGGAGCATTATTATCAAAAGCTGCTAGCGGCGCGTAATTATATGAGTGGTACTGCCATGTTGCGGCAGATTCACCTGAGCAGTCTTGATTTAGAACTCCACTATCGCTATCACCCTGGTAGTAATGAAACTCCATCAGATGTGCGCCATCGCATAGCCAAGACTACTACCGTTTTACAGCCGCTTCCAGAAGATGCTATTTTATGTGCTTTTGGACATATTTTTGAGGGTGGTTATGCGGCGGGTTACTACAGTTACAAGTGGGCTGAGGTACTGAGCGCTGATGCTTTTGCCGCTTTTGAAGAAGCTGGGCTAGAAGATGAAGAGGCTATAAAAGCTACAGGTCGGCGTTATCGGGATACGGTGCTGGCGCTTGGTGGTGGTCAGCATCCAATGGAGGTGTTTAAAACTTTCCGAGGTCGTGAACCAAGTACGATCGCTTTACTCAGGCACAATGGTTTAGTCAGTGCTGCTGTAAATTAAACAACACCTCTGTGGAGACGTTGCAATGCAACGTCCCTAATCACCAACTGAACCAGATTGACTTATCGCTCTTCTATGACTCTGGAGAGAGAATAATCCAAGCGATTAGAAATCGCGGCTACACAAACTCTCATCCGCCTGCGCGGACTAACGCCAAAATAGGGTTTTAAATTTAATCTGACGAGAGTAATAAAAGAGCGTTATGTCACTAGTTGTGATTTTTTCGTCTGCATACCGACTCAATCCCAATAAGAAACCCCCTCTGCTTGCGTCATAGTAAAGTGATTACAAAACAGAGGGGGTTTATTTTTTATTTTTTTATAGGCAGACTCTAAAGACAATACTGGCAAACAACCAGTTTCTCTGATGTTGTGTTTATTTTAACCTGCCTACTTAGTTCAGTCTATTTCCAATCGGGAATCTCGGCATCTTCTCCACCAATCCCGATTCCAGTGTTAAATATTTCAGCATCAGTTAGATTGAGATCGTTCATTGATGCTTTATACACATTAGAATCGTGAATCGTCGCGCGAGTAAAATTTACTCCGTTGAGATTAGTTTGCTTCAAATTCACATTGGTTACATAAGCTGATGTTAGGTTAGCACCTGCCAAGTTAGCACCTGTTAAGTCAGCACCTTCGAGGTTAGCCCCTACGAGGTTTGCTCCTTGGAGCTTCGAGCCTCTCAAGTCAGCACCAATTAAATGAGCGCCACTGAGGTTAGCTCCCGATAAATTACACTGGATGCATTCCCCAGTTGAAAGCAGCTTTTGTAAATCCTGCGGATTTTCGGCTCTAACCGAGCTAGCGAAAAATAGGGGAGTTGCTAAGGCCATGGCCGCTAATAGCTGGAGTTTCATATATTTTCCCCCTTAATAATCAAGTTGCGTCCGTTCTGTCCCTCACAACTCTATTATCTCACTAAACTTCGTAAGGTCAATCTATCTATGTACTAACAAGTTGATTGCGATCTGAAACAGCTACGATCGTGAGATAAAAAATGCCATATATCCTGTTTATGGTCGATTTTTACCCGATAAATCCTAAAAAGCTGATAGTGTTAAATCTCTGTTAAATCTTTTTCAGGGCTTGCACTACTCGCCATAATTTGGCTACTTTGATAAGTATTTATACTTGATGAAGTGATTTGATTGCAAATTAGCAAATTTAGCTTAAGTCTTTATAAATTCCCGTATATACTGATTAACCAGTTCAGGCTGTTCTTGCTGTACCCAATGGCCAGAATTAGGAATGTACTTGATTTGAAAATCCCGGACATAAGCTGTGGTATCGTAGGTTAGTTCTTTGCCAAGTGCGGTGTCATTTTCTCCCCAAATCATCAGTGTTGGCACTTCCAGAATGCCCCAACTTGGATTTAGCATTCTCTGCTGAAAAATATTGCGATAGTAGTTCAACATTGCTGTGAGGGCACCACGTTTTGCAGCGGCATCTTTATAAGCCTCAATATCCGCTTTGGTAAAAGCATTCTTGTTAACTGCTGTACCTTTAAAAACCGTTTCAATTGCTTGGTAGTCTGAAGATTGTAAAAATAATTCTGGTATCCACGGTATTTGAAAAAGGAAGATGTAGTAACTACGCTGCAACTGTTGAAGAGTTCGTAAACCTTGAGCAAATTTGGCAGGATGAGGCAGGTTAAGGATAATTAATTGCTCTAACATTTCGGGATGAGCATAAGCAAAACTCCAAGCGATCGCACCACCCCAATCATGCCCGACTAATACACATTTTTGGTATCCTAATCCTTTAATTACTCCCTCAACATCTTTAATAAACTCATCCATTACATAAGCGGATTGCTCGCTTGGTTTATCACTGTCGTTGTAGCCCCGCAAGTCAATGGCGACAACTTTAAAATTTTGGGCAAATTCTGGGATTTGATGCCGCCAAGAATACCAAAACTCAGGAAACCCGTGCAACATCAACATTAAGGGGCCTTCACCTTGGGTAACGTAGTGTAGTTTCACCCCATTGGTAGTTATATACTCGTGTTTCCAAGAAGTTTCTATCATAGACATAATTCATCACAATTCAGAATTATAAAATACTAAATATTAATACTTTACTTAATAAGTGTAATATGATTTTTAGCAACCTCACATCTATTAAAAGACAGTATTACAATAGTGATTTATTACAAAATAATTAGACAATTTGCCCTGGGATAGATGTGAATCGTGGGTAAATTTTGGTAAAAGGTAGATATAATTATCATCCAACTACCATGACACAACAGTTGACAAACCATGCTTCATTGTGGGTTGAGCGACTGGGACGATTTGGCTATGTTTCCAAGGGAGTAGTTTACGGTATAGTTGGAATACTGGCAGCACAGGCGGCTTTTGGCAGGGGTGGTAAAACAACTGATACCCAAGGCGCTCTCCAAACAATTGTCAACCAGCCATTTGGGAAATTTTTGCTGGCTTTAGTTGCAATTGGCTTGATTGGATACGTAATCTGGCGTTTTGTACAAGCAATTAAAGACCCAGAAAATAAAGGTAATGATGCCAAAGGTTTGGCAGTGCGAATTGGTTACGCAGTTAATGGCTTAATTTATGCAAGTTTAGCCTTAAGTGCTGTGAAAATCGTTACGGGTACAGGCGGCGGTAAAAATAGTAGTGATTCTACTGAAGATTCGACAGCACGTTTGCTTTCTCAACCCTTTGGTGAATGGTTAGTTGGAACTGTGGGAGCGTTTGTAATTGCTCTAGGCTTCTATCAGTTTTATCAAGCTTTTAGTGGAAAATTTCGTAAAGAACTCAATTTAAGTAAGTTAAGCAACACACAAGCTAAATGGGTAATGAGGATTTCCAGATTTGGTTTAGCAGCACGGGGTATAGTATTTTGCATTATTGGTTGGTTTTTAATTGAAGCAGCAAGACAGTCGAACGCCGCCACCGCAGAAGGTTTGGATGAAGTATTACAGACGCTAGCGCAACAGCCTAACGGAGCATGGCTTTTGGGTATTGTGGCACTAGGTTTGGTTGCCTATGGAATTTACACAATAATACAAGCGCGGTATCGTCGGCTAGTCAATATTTAGATGGTGCAGTGCCGAGAATTTTAATTTATAGAAATGGCAATAATAGAAACCCGTGGTATTTGGCTGACCACTACTGATAGTAAAGTTCTCAGGTCAAAGGAACGCATTGCCGAGGCGATGGATTTCTTGGCCGAGACAGGATTTAATGTGGTGTTTCCCGTTGTTTGGAACAAGGCAGTAACTTTATATCCTAGTCAAACAATGCAGCAGACATTTGGAGTCGAAATTGACCCGATGTCTGTAGGTCGTGACCCTTTAGAAGAAGTGGTGGTTGAGGCGCGGCGAGTTGGGTTGAAAGTCATTCCTTGGTTTGAATACGGTTTTGCCAGTTCCTACAATTTGAATGGTGGTGTACTTTTACAGAAAAAACCGGAATGGGCTGCGCGTGATTTTAATGGTAACTTACTGAAGAAAAACGGCTTCGAGTGGTTGAATGCACTCGACTCACAGGTGCAGGAATTCTTTTTGAACTTGGTGCTGGAAGTTGCGAATAATTACGATGTGGATGGTATTCAAGGTGACGATCGCTTGCCAGCATTACCCTGTGAAGGTGGTTATGATGAGGGAACTGTCACTCGCTATCGCCAGGAATTCGATCGCAATCCGCCACAGAATCCCAAGGATAGGCAATGGTTACAGTGGCGTGCAGATATTCTGACTGAGTTTTTGGCGCGTCTCTACCGGGAAGTGAAAGCGGTGAATTCTAATTTATTAGTAGCGATCGCACCTAATATTTATGATTGGGCATTCCAGGAATATCTGCAAGACTCGCCCACATGGCTGAAGCGGGGAATAGTTGACATGATTCAGCCACAGATTTATCGCCGTGATTTTAGGAGTTATCAGGCGATCGCTGATAAACTAGTAAACCAGCAGTTCACAGATGCGACGTTGCCCAAGTTAGCACCGGGAATACTGATGAAGCTTGGCTCTTACTGCATTAGTCGAGAATATCTGGTGCAGGCAATTGAATACAATCGCCAACTTGGAATTCAAGGTGAGGTATTCTTTTTTTACGAAGGTTTGCGCGAGAATAATAATAGCCTAGCTAAAGTTTTGCGAAATGGCCCCTATGCTAAGTCTGCATTATTTCCTACTCTGTCAGATTTGAGTGTGGGTAGTGTGAGTAATAAGAGTACATCTTCGATTTGGCAAAGGTTGTTAAAAAAGATTTTTTAAGGGAAAAGGCGCGTGGAATCTCAATTTTCGGTGGAACAGGTAATTAAGACTTTAAAAGAGGATTTACCAACACTTTTTGAAAAAGATATTTCTTATGATATTTATACACAGGATATCTATTTTAAAGACCCGATAAATACATTCAAATACAAATTTAACTATCGGATTATATTTTGGACTTTGCGATTTCACGCTCGGCTATTTTTTACTCAAATTTACTTTGATGTGCATGAGGTTTATCAGTCAGACGAAGACACAATTTTAGCAAAGTGGACAGTGCGGGGAGTGTTGCGTGTTCCCTGGAAAGCAGGTTTGCTTTTTAATGGCTATTCAACTTATAAACTCAACCCAGATAATTTGATATACGAGCATATCGACACATGGGATCGCAAACCAGGGGAGATTTTACGGCAGTTTTGGCAAAGGGGAGAGATGGCTAATTAGCTATTGGAAAAATGACCCTTACTTTTAGCTCAGACATTTACAGCCAATTGCTGTCTCAACATCAACCTCGGATTATCAAGACAGAAGAGGAAAATGAGAAGTTTTTAGAAACTGTTGAAGAGTTGCTTTCTCGTTCTCATCTGACTCCTGAAGAAAATGCTTTGTTGGAATTATTGGTAAAACTGATTGAGGATTTTGAAGATAAGCACTATCAGCTTAATTCCTCAACACCTTATTCAAGACTCTTGCATTTGATGGAAGCTAGGGGTTTGGGACAAGCTGATTTGGTAGAAATTATTGGTTCGAGCGAGATTGTTGCTAAAATCATTAGCGGTGAGTTAGAAATCACTAAAAACCAAGCTGAGGCTTTAGGAAAATTTTTTCATGTTTATGCAAGTTTGTTTATTTGTTGATTTTCTAGATGGTAAAAGTATATAAGAAGCTACAGAGGAATTACAAAATGATTTACTAGGTAATAAAATTATAGAATAAATGTAGTGTGCGATAGCCTTGTTTAACTTTTTCCGATACCGCCAAATCTTGACAAAACGTTCAAAAACTAAGCATTCTGAGGGTTTTTTATTTGAAAAATAAAAATACTGATCTGAAAACCGACCTCAAAAGTAACGTAGGGAGGGCAGTTAAACCAATAATGTTTTCCCAACAATTGGTTGATGATATAAAGTCATTAGCTTGCTAGCATTTAAAGTTTCTATGGCATAAGCTTTTCCTGTTAAGTCGCTGAATTCTACTTCAAAAACTCCAGGTTCATATTCTTCTACAATCGTTCCTACTTGACCGCGATACAATCCCAATTCTGGTAAGTCTTCGGTTAGGGCAACTACATCTAATAATTTCATTGGTATTACCTCATTGCTAAGATTTCACCGCCGGATACTGTTTCAAAACTTGCTTTAAATATTGCCCAGTATAAGACCTGGGATTTTTTGCAACTTCCTCCGGTGTACCCACAGCAATTAATTCTCCGCCTTTGTCGCCACCTTCTGGCCCCAAATCTATCACCCAGTCAGAACAACGAATTACATCTAAGTTGTGTTCAATTACTAATATTGAATTACCTTTATCTACCAATCTTTGCAACACATCTAACAATTTATGGACATCGTAAAAAGATAATCCTGTTGTCGGTTCATCTATTAAATAAAGTGTCTTACCTGTGGCGCGTCGAGATAGTTCTGTTGCTAATTTTACCCGTTGCGCTTCACCACCAGATAAGGTAGTCGCAGGTTGTCCTAGTTGAACATAACCCAACCCGACATCAAATAAAGTTTGCAAACGCGCGATCGCTTTGGGTATATTCTGGAAAAAGTCTAAACTCTCTTCAACTGTCATTCTCAGAACATCAGAGATAGACTTATCTTTATACTTCACCTGCAAAGTCTCGCGGTTGTATCTTGCACCTTTACAAATTTCGCATTGCACGTAAACATCTGGGAGAAAGTTCATTTCAATCACATTTACACCCTGTCCGCTACAAGCTTCGCAACGTCCACCTTTAACGTTGAAGGAAAATTGTCCAGGTTTATAGCCTCTAGCTTTGGCTTCTACTGTTTGGGAAAAGACATCTCGAATGGCATCGAAAATTCCTGTGTAAGTTGCAGGGTTAGAACGTGGTGTGCGTCCAATGGGAGATTGATCGATAACGATCGCTTTATCAACCGCGTTTAATCCCTGAATTTTATCCAAATGTCTGGGTAAGGGAACTTTCTTCGTTAAATGGTGTTGCAGAGATGGGTACAGTAATTCGTTAATTAGGGTAGATTTACCAGAACCAGACACACCAGTTATGGAGACGAGTTTACCTAATGGAATGTCTACATCTATATTTTGTAAATTGTTGCGATGGGCATTTTTAATTCCCAAACTGCGCCCATTTCCTTCTCGGCGTTCTGCTGGTGTGGTAATTACTCGCCTTCCTGATAAATATGCACCCGTTAAGGAATCTTCTGCTGCTAATAATGCCTGAAAATCTCCTTGGGCAATAATATTTCCGCCGTGAATTCCTGCGCCAGGGCCAATATCAACTATATGGTTAGCTGCGCGAATTGTTTCTTCATCGTGTTCAACGACAATTAATGTATTACCTAAATCGCGCAATTTAGTTAAGGTTTTGAGCAATCTGCCATTATCTCGTTGATGCAAACCAATACTCGGTTCATCTAAAACGTAGAGAACTCCTGTTAAACCAGAACCAATTTGCGTTGCTAGACGAATTCGTTGGGCTTCGCCACCGGAAAGGGTCATGGCGGGACGATCGAGGGTGAGATAATCTAAACCGACATCTAACAAAAATTGCAATCTAGCTTTGATTTCTCTCAGGACTAAATCAGCAATTTGTAACTGGCGATCGCTCAACTTAAATTGCTCAATTCTCTCTCGACAATCCCGAATTGATACGGTAGTCAATTCTAAAATTCCATATTGTCCCAACTTCACCGCCAACGCTTCCGGTTTCAAGCGTTTTCCTTTACAAACTTCACACGGTTGATCGATTAAATACTGCTCTAATTTTTGCTTAACTAATTCCGAACCACCCTCATATTGTCGTTGCAAAATGGGAATCGCACCTTTAAAACTCTGCTTTCTTTGTGCCTCTGCGGCTCGTTCATCTTTCTCGCCAAACAAAACAATTTGCTGTTGTTCTTCTGTCAGCTTGCTCCAATTTGTCTGTAACTCAAACCCATAAATTTGTCCGACACTATAGAGTAATTCCAAATAATAAGAATTATCTTTTTCTGACCAAGGCGCGATCGCAGCATAAACTGGCGCTTCCCAGTCGGGTACGATTAAATCAGGCGCAAATCTTCTTAAAGTCCCAATTCCGTGACAGTCGGGACAAGCACCATAAGGTGAGTTAAAGGAGAACAATCGCGGCGATAGTTCCTCCATTACCGCGCCATGTTCTGGACAAGCAAAGTTTTCCGAAAATACTAATTCTTCTTCTTTTTCTTGTCCGTCGTCACCAAGTAGGCTTACCAGAATGGCCGCAATCCCACCAGATTGCTTGAGACACGTAGAAAGAGAATCAACCAAACGCTCCTGAATATCAGCCTTTTTCACCAAGCGGTCAATTACCACTTCGATGGTGTGGGTAAAATTTTTATCCAATTCAATAGAATCTGACAGTTCGCGGATTTCGCCATTGATTCGCACGCGGAC
This sequence comes from Nostoc sp. 'Peltigera membranacea cyanobiont' 232, assembly GCF_002245985.1. Lineage (NCBI taxonomy): Bacteria > Bacillati > Cyanobacteriota > Cyanophyceae > Nostocales > Nostocaceae > Nostoc > Nostoc sp. 'Peltigera membranacea cyanobiont' 232. Next base: position 23,470 of record NZ_NOLK01000022.1, on the reverse strand, counting down.
AAAACCTTGAGAAGCCAGACTTGACAAAAGCTTACGGTGTGTGCCTTTCTTTCCCCTGACAACGGGTGCAAGGATTTGAAAGCGGGTGCGTTCTGGTAATTCCATGATGCGATCGCACATCTCATCGATTGTCTGGGGTGCAATACAGCGATCGCATATCGGACAATGGGGTTCGCCAGCCCTACCAAATAACAGCCGCAAATAGTCGTAAATCTCTGTCACCGTACCCACAGTAGAACGCGGGTTATGAGACGTTGATTTTTGGTCAATGGAAATTGCTGGACTTAAGCCTTCAATGGCTTCCACATCCGGCTTATCTAGTTGTCCGAGAAATTGGCGGGCGTAGGCGCTGAGGGATTCGACATAGCGACGTTGCCCTTCAGCGAAAATGGTGTCAAAGGCTAGGGAAGACTTACCAGAACCCGAAACGCCAGTGAATACGATTAAGCGATCGCGTGGCAATTCCAAGTCAATATTTTTCAGATTATGCTGCCTAGCACCCCGAATCCGAATGGTATTCTGGCTGTTGTGGCTGGGGTACGGAAGATGTCCATTCAAGGATGCTGCTAGCTGTTGGTCTGACATATTGGGCGGCGAAGAAGGAGTTTCTTATGAAACAGTCCTTAATAATACTATCTTTAATTGATTTATAGTAGAACAATCGTACTGTTTTAATTAGTTCTTCCTCTAGATTCATGCCGCAGACATCCTTAAGAGTCTGCTAATTTGAAAGCATCCCGATTAAATATCCTTCTGAGGGCGAAGCTATGGTGTTGCAAATCCAACCGCCGACCCAGCCAGAGGTCATCTACCCAGATAGTGACGGACAACCAGTGGCTAATAATACTATACAGTTTGGCTGGATTGTAGAAATTAAGCAGAATATAGAGTGGCTATTTGCCGAAGATCCAAATGTATTTGTCGCCGGTGATTTATTTTGGTATCCCGTAGAGGGACGTAACAAAATTGTTAACGCCCCAGATGTCCTGGTGGTATTGGGTAGACCAAAAGGCGATCGCTTGTGCTACCAACAATGGAAAGAGGAGGGAATTGCACCACAAGTAGTGTTTGAAATTCTTTCTCCCAGCAACACCCAAACTGAAATGGACAAGAAATTACTTTTCTATGACCGCTATGGCGTAGAAGAGTACTACATTTACGATCCCGATCGAAATAATTTGCGTGGATGGTTGCGTAGCGAAGATGGATTAGATGTCATCCCCCAAATGGAAGATTGGGTTAGTCCTCTGTTAAAAATTCGCTTTGTTCCATCATCAGAGGTTTTACAGTTATATCGCCCTGATGGAGAAAGGTTTTTAACTTATACAGAAATTTCTCGCAACGCCGAGCAAGAACGGCAACGGGCGGAACTTGCAGAACAAGCTAGAAGAGATGCCATACCCCGATTATTGCAAATGAATTTGACCATTGAACAGATTGCCCAAGCTTTGGCATTGTCAGTGGAAGAAGTGCGAACCCTTGCTCAGGAGTAACGCCGCGTGCAATTTTTTAATCGGGTCATTAGAAATTGAATTTGTACTTGAGATATTCTGATTATGCTAGCCAATGCAGCCACTCATAATGTCACCTGGGAAAAGTTACCTGATGATTTTGTTTTAGACAACGAGCCAGTGGATAACATTAATCAGCCACTCTTGGCTGCTGCTTTAACAGAAAGCTTGGAACTTGCTGGCAGATTACCCACTGATGCTTTAACGATCACTAACTACGGTATCTGTGCCACTTTAAATAATCGATTTGTCGTCAAAGCACCAGATTGGGGTTATGTACCATCTATTCGAGTCTCACGAGAAGAAGTGAAGCGCAGTTATACGCCACGACTCCAAGGTGATATTCCCGTAATTGTGATGGAATTTCTCTCAGATACCGAAGGTGGAGAGTATTCTAGTAAACCGACTTATCCCCCAGGTAAATGGTTTTATTATGAGCAGATTTTACAAGTGCCAAACTATGCCATTTTTGAACCAGATGGCGGAGTTTTAGAAGTTTATCGGCGAGATGATTTAGGACGTTATAAACTGCAAACACCGGATGCAAATAATCGTCACTGGATTGCCGAAATAAATTTGTTTTTAGGCGTATGGCAAGGAAGCCGAGAAAACCGCACAGGTTATTGGTTACGTTGGTGGGATGATAACGGCGAACTATTACTGTGGGGTTTGGAGTTAGCAGCAAAAGAACGCCAGCGTGCAGAGAGATTAGCCGCTCAGTTAAAAGCGCTGGGAGTAGAACCAGAGGTTTAACTAGGAACTTCGACCTTTTTGCTCGGTCGTTCGTGTTCGGAACTCGGAACTTCAGCCTTTTTGCTCGGTCATTGGTGTTCAGAACTCGGAACTTCGACCTTTTTACTCGGACGTTTGTGTTCGGAACTCGGAACTTTGACCTTTTTGCTCGGAGTTCGTGTTCGGAACTCGGAACTTCCACCTTTTTGCTCGGTCATTGGTGTTCGGAACTCGGCGTTCCGAGTTCCGAACTTGAATTTTGTCCCTTTGTTATCAAGCGATGTCTACGACGGGCGTAGCTGCGGCATCCAATACGGTTCGGTTAAGTGCATAGGTCTTAAAGATCCCCCTTAGTCCCCCTTTTTAAGGGGGAAATAGAGCCATTTTTTAGCCCCCCTTTTTAAGGGGGGTTGGGGGGATCGAGTCTTATCCGAACCGTATTGCGATCGCATCCATCACCTACAGCCCTGCCCCCCTGCTTCCCCTCTCCCTACTCCCCCGAACACACCTTAGCCGCATCAGGATGGCTAGCCAAATAACTCTTAAGCCAACTGCAACCCCGTGCTAATAAATCATCAAGATTCAAATTCCACAATTTGATCGTCTTGTCAGCACTGGCGGAAGCTAAAGTTTTGCCATCCGGGCTGAAGACGACGCTGTTGACCGAACTGCTATGCCCACTCAGGGTGGAAATTTCTTTGCCCGTGTCCCGATTCCACAATTTGATTGTCTTGTCAGCACTAGCGGAAGCTAAAGTTTTGCCATCGGGGCTGAAGACGACGCTGTTGACCGTATCGCTATGCCCAGTCAGGGTGGTAATTTCTTTGCCCGTCTCCCGATTCCACAATTTGATCGTCTTGTCATAACTTGCGGAAGCTAAAGTTTTGCCATCGGGGCTGAAGACGACGCTGTTGATCCTACTGCTATGCCCAGTCAGGGTGGTAATTTCTTTGCCCGTCTCCCGATTCCACAATTTGATTGTCTTGTCATAACTTGCGGAAGCTAAAGTTTTGCCATCGGGGCTGAAGACGACGCTGTTGATCCTACTGCTATGCCCAGTCAGGGTGGTAATTTCTTTGCCCGTCTCCCGATTCCACAATTTGATCGTCTTGTCCCAACTTGCGAAAGCTAAAGTTTTGCCATCAGGGCTGAAGACGACGCTCGTGACCAAACTGCTATGCCCAGTCAGGGTGGTAATTTCTTTGCCCGTCTCCCGATTCCACAATTTGATTGTGTTGTCATTACTGGCGGAAGCTAAAGTTTTGCCATCGGGGCTGAAGACGACGCTCGTGACCAAACTGCTATGCCCAGTCAGGGTGGTAATTTCTTTGCCCGTCTCCCGATTCCACAATTTGATCGTGTTGTCATTACTGGCGGAAGCTAAAGTTTTGCCATCGGGGCTGAAGACGACGCTGTTGACCGCATCGCTATGCCCACTCAGGGTGGTAATTTCTTTGCCCGTCTCCCGATTCCACAATTTGATCGTCTTGTCCCAACTTGCGGAAGCTAAAGTTTTGCCATCCGGGCTGAAGACGACGCTCGTGACCAAATTGCTATGCCCAGTCAGGGTGGAAATTTCTTTGCCCGTCTCCCGATTCCACAATTTGATTGTCTTGTCAGCACTAGCGGAAGCTAAAGTTTTGCCATCCGGGCTGAAGACGACGCTGTTGACCGAACTGCTATGCCCAGTCAGGGTGGAAATTTCTTTGCCCGTGTCCCGATTCCACAATTTGATGGTGTTGTCAGCACTGGCGGAAGCTAAAGTTTTGCCATCTGGGCTGAAGACGACGCTGTAGACCGAACTGCTATGCCCCTGCAACTGATTTTGTTCACGAATGTTCAGCAGAATAGTCTGTAAACTAAACAAAGGGCTGTAAGCGGGATATTCTGTTAAAGATTGTTTATCCTTGACCAGACTTTTCAATTCTTTAGAAGCCCGCATCGCTAACAGCAGTCCGTCAATTTCACTTGAATTAAACTGTCGCAGCGCATTTGTTCCATCTTGTTCTAATCGCGTAGCTATTAGGGCATTTTTTCGGGCTGCATCTGCCTCTGTCTTGGCAATCTGCGCTGTTTTCAAATCTCGTTGTGCTTGCTGTTGTTGTTGCTGTGCCTTGTTTAGTTCTTCCAAAGCATTTTTCTGGGCAATGTCTGCTACTTTCAGGTCACTTTGAGCTTTTCCTGTTTGTTGTTGTGCCTGTTGTTTTTCTATCGTTGCTTTCTTCGCATCTTCCTCAGCAGACTTTGCCTTTTTTGTTGCGGCTTTAAACTGTTGATTAGCTTTTCTCAAGTTAGCTTCTGCTTCTTTCTCTCTGGCTTCTGTCTTTTTTGCCTGCTGCGATATCTGCTCGTTTTTTTGACGCTGGGCTTCGGCTTCTGTCTTAGCTGTTTTTAAATCTCTGTTGGCATGATTAGCTTGCTGAACACTCTGCTGTGCAAATATTCCCGAAGCAATTGCCCCCACTAGAGCAAAACCCAGCACCACAGAACCAATACGAATCCGTTGATTAGCTTTGTGGTTCGCCTCTGCTAATACCTGCTTTGCCTGTTCTTCTGCCTCCAGCCTTTTCTGCACATCGCGCTTTTCCAACTCTTGGCTAGCAGCTAAAAACTGATAATCCAAATCACTCAAACTTTTACCTACTGCCCATTCTTGGGCATCTTGCAAAGTCTGTCCCCGCAACAAGCGCGACTCATCTTCACGTTCCGACTCAACCCAGGCATTAAATGTATTGGAGTAAGGGCGCAAGTTTGCTAAAATCTTGTCACACCATTCCTGTTTAAACACCTCTGCATAAATCCGGTTATAAATTCGCAGTTTCCCTTCCCGCTTCACCACTAAACCCGTCAGCCGCAGTTCCGTTTGTTCAGGACTATCATCAGTTGCTATCTCTCCCTGCTGCAAAATCTGCTGATACAACCCCAACAATCGCCCAGTCCTCTGTTCCCCACTCTGCAAAATTCTGTCACGAATCGTCTTCAAATGCTCCGGCTCATCTTGCGTCTCCCAATTCTCAATAATCCGCCTTCTTACCAACCCCTCAATTTGGGATTTCTCCTCGTCTGTATAAGACGCGATAAATCGCGTCTCTACAAGGTATTCCTCAATTAACAACTTACAAACTTTTTGCGTCAAAAACGGCTGTCCTCCCGTCCAAGCCAGCACTAGAGCCATTGCATCTTGAGGATTTCCCGTTGCTGCCAAACCCCGCGCCAAGGGTTGCGCCTCTTGGAGTTGAAAGCCAGTTAAATCTATTGCCTGTCCAATATTAAAAGGTGTCCGGCGTTTATCTTGAATCAAATCTGAAGGTGTAGATACGCCAATCAAAGCAAAGGTGAGGCGATTATATTCAGGATGGTCTGCTCGTCGGTTGTAGCAATCGCGGATAACTGCAAAAAAGTCATCTAAGTTGAATGAAAGACTCAGAACGCTGTCAATTTCATCAATAAAAATAACAATATTTTCAGTAATTGTTTGAAGTAATATTGTTTCAATAAACTTGCTAAAGTGCTGTACTGGTGAAAGCAAACCGTTATCAGTCCACCAAGTATCTAAATCAAAAGTTGTATAAATATTAAAACTTCCCACCAGAGTATCAATCACCCCGGCATACCACTGTTCTGGGGTAATATCTGCCGTCCCAATAGCTGTAATATCAACAGCAGCACAAGCAAATCCCTCAGTTTGCAACTGCTGCATTACCTGCACCCGCAAGCTAGATTTCCCCATCTGCCGAGAATTGAGTACATAACAAAAATTCCCAGCCTTCAAGCCTTCATAGAGGTCATGGTCAGCTTGCCGTCTAACATAAGTTAGGGCATTTTGAGGCAGGCTACCACCGACTTGATACTGGTATTGGGTCACGTCGCTTCGCTCCGAATTCAAAATTAAAAATTAAAAATTCAAAATTATGAAATACAACGTGAGTTAGACAAACCTCTCCCTGCTTTGAACTAAAGTTCAAGTCTGTCCCTCTCCGAATCGGAGAGGGACGGTTTTGCGTAGTAAAACCAGGGAGAGGTCATAATTACAAATTACGAATTACGAATTAAATGAGCTAGGTGTTTTAACACTTTCAAGACAATATATATGTCATCACGACTATCTAAAGCAAACAAATCAGATAGAGCGTATTGTGGAGTTTCAGTTTTTAGCAGTTTGATAAATCTAAATTCATTACCATTGGTGACAAACCCAAAAACAGGTTTTGCCGAAGTTGCATCTGCCAACATATAAGCCAATGCTTGTGGAATTGCTGGCACTAAGGAGTAATCTGCTCGTTTTGCCTCAATAACGAGAACCCAAAGTGGAGGATGGAACACTAAGATGTCAATACGTCCTCTGATAATGATGCCTTCGTCTTCAGAAGAAATTCTGACCTCTTGTTCTGAGGCGATGTAGAAAGGCGGTTGATAAAAACCTGCTAGACGCAATAGTGGAGATAGCACTACCATTTTGACTACAGGTTCTAAAATAGGATATTTCGATAGATGCAAATATTCTGTCTTGACTTCGTTGAGAGATTGCTTTTCTAAATCACTCAACTCAGGTAAATCTTGCTGCCACTCTGAAAAAAAAAGTTCGTCGTCTGCAAGGTGTAGACCAAATTCATCGATGAGGTGGGCTAGGGTGATATCTTTTCCTTGAATAAGTTGAACCATTGTTGAGCCTTTTAGTTAAATAGTAATTGCAGATGAAAGTATTTCAGGTCTTCCTAATGTACTTTCTTAATTTTTAATTCCCAAGCGATCGCAAAAATATTGACGATACAATTCACACAGTGGCACTACTTGATTGCCTTGAAACTTAACTAACCCCATACTGCGGAGTTTAAACGCTTCAGTTGTACCTACATCGACGGGGCGATTTGCTGTCATCACTTGTTTGACCGCAGCTAGCAATTCTGTATCCTCTTGCAAATTCAGCCAATGGCGGCGTAAATGGTCACTGTAAGGCCCTTCCTGAGTTGCAGCGATTTTTTGCAGATTTTCCAGCGTCATCCTCCCACGGGCAATTTCATAAAGCGCTACCCGCACTAAATAAGGATGACCACCCACGAGTGTCGTTAATGCTTCAATTTGTGAGTTAGACCAATTGAGTCTGTGACACTGTACCAAGTCTTGTATTTGTGTTTGATTTAAGTCTGGTAACTCAATGGGTAAACCGACATTAAAAGGCGACTGATTAATATTGAGCGGGATATAAACTTCCTTAGAATGCACAATCACTAACCGGAGATTTTTCCAAACTGTCTCATTCTTTGACCGCTCATGCCAAGCGCGTAGTAATCCAAAAAAATCAGCCGCAATTATGGGATGCTTAAAGACTTCATCGACTTCATCCAAACCTATAGCTACGGGGCTATTAATCGCAGGTAATAAATACCGTTGAAAGTAATTTGTACATTTATTCTTACTACCTAAAACACCCTTCCAATACTCATCTAACTTATCGGTTAAATTCAGTTCGTAAGTAATGCTGGCACAGAACCACTGCAAAAACTGATCTAAATTGCCGAGAAATTCTGCATCGGCTGACTGGAAATTTACAGGTGCTGTCTGATAGTCATGTTGACTAGCATGATGGAGAACTCGCGACATGAGGGAAGTTTTGCCCATCTGCCGGGGAGCTTTGATGCGAATTAAGGCCCCTGGTTGGAGAATAGCTTCATAACAGTCTACCTCAATAGGCGATCGCTCCACATAGAAGGCAGAGTTTAGAGCTACCTGCCCTTCTGGATTTTCTAAGATGACTGCTGGTTTTATCTCGGTATCTGGAATAGTTTCGTTAGCAGAGATAGCACCTTGGGGATTGTTCCGACTTTTCAGCACTGGGGTGGAAGATTCTGGAATACTTTCTAAATCAATAGCGCTACAGCCAAACTCGTAAGCATCCTCATAAGACCTATCAGCACCCAGTGCATCATAAAAGCCTACCGCAAATTTAATCGCGGCGCGATCGCCAATTGCTCGATTCATCCCAACTACGCAGTTAATGTGTTGGTAAATTGCCTCAGCTTGCACCTCGCTATAGCAGGCATTTAATAAAATACACTCAATTTTGTCTTTAAATAACTTAAATAGCCTTGCCAGTGACTCTGTACTCACCAGTTGCATTTCCCCTGTATTATTTTCCAAGGCTAAACCTTGATTTCCTCCACCATGTCCAGAAAAATGGATAATATGAGGATTATGATCTAAAAGCGCCCGCCGCAAATCGTCAGGGCGTACTGCCCATTTTGTAATCAGTTCAAATTTATCTCGGCTGCGAGAGCGTTGCAACCCTTCCTGAATTTCCCTTACTTCCTCGTCCAACCGGAGTTTATCTGTCGTCGTGGGATTAGCCGACACAATCAGGATTTTTTTCACAGCGCTATCAACTATTAAATGCAGGCTTCTGGCTTAGATGTAGTTTACTACAGCAGATAACTACACAATTACTGATAGGGCATTACCGTTAAAGAGTCTTTTAGCTCCATTAAAGAGTCTTTTAGCTCCATTAATGAGCCTTTTAGCTCCATTAAAGAGTCTTTTAGCTCCATTAATGAGCCTTTTAGCTCCATTAAAGAGTCTTTGATACTCATTAATGAGCCTTTTAGCTCCATTAAAGAGTCTTTTAGCTCCATTAATGAGCCTTTTAGCTCCGTTAAAGAGTCTTTGATACTCATTAAAGAGTCTTTGATACTCGTGAATGAGCCTTTTAGCTCCATTAACGAGTCTTTGATACTCGTGAAAACTTCAGCAATTTTCACAAGCGTGGAATATACATAATTTTAGGGGCACAATATATTGTGCCCCTACGCGTATAGTCTATTCAAATGAAAATCGCTGTAAACCTTAGCCGACAGCAACCTAGATAATTTTATTCTCCGGTTTTTTCTTGGCAACTTGCCTTTAAATCAAAGCTTGTACATTCTGTAGCTTCCAGCAATTGTCTAACTGCATCACCAGGCTGACAACTCATCAAAGTTGTCCCAACCGTAGCCAGTGTAATAACAGTGGCTAGTCCCAGCACTGTAGCTCGTTTTCTAGGTTTGATTGTACTGACTAAAGTATCTATCCCAGTGGCAGTACCAACAACCTCAATTGGCCCAAGTGCTTTTAAAGCAACAGCCGCATTAGCATAGCGATGTTTCCGATTGCGTTCCACCATTCTCATCAACCACCACCGAAAACGCGGACTGATTTGAGGAACTAACTTCTGGAAATTAAAGCGATAGTTATCATCAATTAATTTGCCAATCTCAACAGAACGGGTATTAGTAAGTAAGCAAATTAGTGTTGCTCCTAAACTATATAAATCTGATGCCTCAGTTAGGGAATGACCAAATTGTTCTTCTGGAGGCATAAAACCTGGGGTTCCGGCGACAAAGCTGCTCAGAGCTATTTTTGCACCCTGTATCCTAGCTAATCCAAAATCAACCAGGTAAGCATTTAGTTCCTCATCGACCAAAATATTCTCTGGCTTAATATCCCGATGAATAATTGACGGAACTTGCTTTTGTAAATAAACCAAAATTTCTAAAATTGACAGAGCAATTTGCTTAATTTCTTCTGGATAAAAGCTGCGTGTCAATCCCAAAGATGGAGCATTTTTGTATTCCTGTACTAAATAAAAAGCCCCTGGCATTTCAAAGGAATCTACATAGCGAGGGATGCGGGAATGATTCAGTTGTTTCAAAATTTCAATTTCGCGCTCATAAGCTTTCACTCCTGATAAATCAGCACTTGCACGAGCAAAACAAAACTCTTTAATCACCACCTGTTCATTAGAGTCGAGGACATTAGCTAGATATGTAATGCGTCCCCCTTCTCTATTGCATCCTAGTTCGCTGATAACTTGATAGCCTTGTTCAGAAAAATCTGGATGGTGATTTAAGGGAATTACCCCTTTATATCCATTGTGCATATCAAGCTCCATTACACACCAAATGAGTTCGATTATGTCAAGGTGCAACTAAAAAATTAAGATCGATTCACCCAGATTGCTAGCCCCATTGTTACCACGCCTGGGCCAAGGTGCATTGGCAGAAAATTTTGCATCTTGGCGCGAAATTATCACCTTTGCGCTAGCCAATGGACAATCTGGGCATTAACAATATCTGGAACCTCATCATGGGGACAATGACCGGCATTGGGAATGGGAACAATTTTGATATCTTTGCCATTCTCATGCGCCTTTTCGTAAATCTTTGCCCCGGTAATTGGTGTCCAGGGATCGTCAGCACCCCAAATTACTAATAAGGGACGTTCGACTTTGGGCAAAAGTTCCTCTGGGCTTGGGCCTGGAGGCGCTGTGAGAATGGAAGCGAAGACTTGTTGCGCTCCTGGGTCGCAAGAGGGAGTATAAAGTAAATCGACTAATTCATCGGTGACGGCTTGGCGATCGCGGTAAACTTGGTAGAGGGTACGGCGAATTTGGGCTTTTTGACGGATGCGGTTATAGACAAATTTACCTGTAATTGGCGATCGCACAAACCGATTAAAAGCTGCCATCACTATCCGTAGCGGCGGGTTCAATTCGTGAGGACGATGACTCAACCCACCCGCAGAGTTAATTAAAATACCACCAGCAGCAATTTCAGGATGTTCTACCAGCACAATTAAGCTCAAAAGTGCGCCAATGGAGTTGCCAATAAATACAGCAGGTTCGTGTATATGTGTGGTGCAGAAATCTTTCAGCAGTTCTACCCAAACTTCCACACTGTAATCAATAAGCGCTTTCTCGGAACCACCAAAACCTAAAAGGTCTATAGCAAATACCTGGTAGCCAGCATCAGCTAAAACTGAAATATTTTTGCGCCAGTGTCCAATGGAAGCACCGAAGCCGTGAACCAGTACTAGAGGTCGTCCAGTACCCATGACAGTGTACTGGATTTTGTAGCCCTGCCAAGTCCAAAAGAATTTTTCAAAAGCGTCTTGGGTTGCAAGCTGCTGTGTAGTTACAGTCATTATGAAGATTAATAAAGTCTTTCTTTAATATAGTAATGTTCTCTGACCTTATAACTCCTCACCCAGGACTGATTAGATGTTAGTTCCACAATTACCAAGGGATTAATAAGTCAAGAGGTATTTAGTATCCCTTGACTTTTTAGACGAATGGTAGTGTGAGATGAAATACATTAATCAAAGTTACTTTGCTCAAATAAGCAAATTTGTTCTGGCTGTAACCTCTGTGGCCATATTTTCGCCAATAGCTTCTGCGTCTGCCGCTTTAGGATTCTCTACCACCATCGCCCAAATATCTGATAATTCCTCCACAGGTCAACAACTTTTAGCCGATAAAAAAGTAGAAAGAAGGAGTCGCACTCAGGTAAGTAGTAGTAAAGTTTCGGCAAAAGGGAAAAAGACAGGTTTTAGCCTTGCAATTTGGCAACCAGCAAATAATTTTTCCGAAGTAATTGCCCGTGTTTCTGTCAAGAGTAAAAGCGATAAGAATTATTTACAAGAGCGGTTTTTGGGCGATTACAAGTACAAGATTAAGCAAAAAGCAAAATTTGTTAAGGGATTAAAAGCTAGCGATCGCATCGTCGTGCGATTATATAATACTCAAAACCGCTTTATTGGCTACAGCGAATTTGAATGTTTGTCGGCAAATACCACAGTTAACCTGATTTTGTCAGCTAAACCTAATGAATACCAAGTCGTTCGCACTGTTTATGGTGTTGATGCTGACCAAGATGGCACTATTGATGCAGGTAAGACCACTTACGACTACTTCACTCAAGTCAGGAACCAACGGGTTATTTTCTTGAGCAGTTCTCAAACCTTCCAAGGTAATCAGTTCCAGGTAGAGGGTTTATCACCAATTTCAGCAACCAGTGTTTATCCTCTCTCTTTTACTCAAGGTGAGTTTGCTTTAGTGCGCCAGTCGTTCATTAACGTCTTTAGTTCCGATTTAGCAGAGGTTTTGCAAGCTAATCCAGGTAGTTTGGTGCAGGTGACTGAAGTCAGCGATAACTCTAGCTACGACATTAGCCAAATGCTAAAGAACTATCGCAAAATCAGTATGTCTCGCAGTCTGCAAGTTGGTTTTTCTGATGTTTCGGTAAACTACTGGGCTAAAAGTTTTATTACCAAATTGACAGCAATGGAAATTCTCGAAGGTTTTCCTGATGGGACTTTCCGCCCAGATGCACCGATAACTCGTGCCCAATTTGCAGCAATGCTACGGAAGGCTTTTGCTAAGGGGAAAATTCGCCAAGCGATGTCTAACGACAAGCCGCTGCGCGTCTACGCTTTTAAGGATGTCTCAACTCAAAATTGGGCTTACAATGCCATCAGCGAAGTTTATCAAATGGGCTTTTTTAACCCTGTTGTTGACAAGGATTTCAACCCCAGCCAAAAGCTTTCTCGCCTTGATATTTTGGTAGCATTAGCGCAGAGATTAAATTATCAAACTAGTGGCTCTACGGATGCAATCTTATCTGTTTACAGCGATGCAAATACTATTCCTCGTGAATATCGCAGTTTAATTGCTGCCTTGACACAACGCGGTATAGTCGTCAACTATCCCAATGTGAACTTGCTAAATGCTGAACAGATAGCAACCAGGTCTGAAGTCTCTGCTTTGCTATACCAAGCCTTGTCTAGCACTGGAAAAGTAGCAAACATCTCCTCGGAGTACGTGGTTGGACAACAGCAAGTTGCAGTTGACGGGCAGACTGAAACTTCAAGGGAACGCATTAAACCGCGTCGCCATTGTAACCAAGGAATTGGTAATGGTGCTGAGGGCTGTGACCCAGGCAATTCCCATCCTCACGGTGGTAGTAATGATGAAGGTGGACGGACTCCTGGTAATAGGTAATACCATTTTTTAAGAGACGCGATTAATCGCGTCTCTTGCTTGCTCTACTCCAAGAAAGCTGACACGATTGATAATGAAGGTAGGCGTTATCTTCACAAAATTTACGAAATTTATGTTTTTAACTTGGTTCGACAGCAACTCTTGGTTACTGGAAATCGGCAGGAAACGAATATTAATTGACCCTTGGCTGGTTGGTTCGTTAATTTTCAGCAATTTGGATTGGTTATTTAAAGGTTCGCGATCGCAAAATCGCCCCATACCAGATAATATTGATTTGATTCTGCTGTCTCAGGGTTTAGAAGACCACGCCCACCCACCAACGCTAAAGCTACTCGACCACAGCATCAAGGTTGTAGCTTCTCCCAATGCTGCCAAGGTAGTCCAGCAGTTAGGTTACACCCAAGTTACAGTATTGGCTCATGGTGAAACTTTCAATTTAAATAATCAAGTTGAAATCAAAGCTTTTCCCGGTTCGCCCATTGGCCCGACTCTGGTAGAAAATAGTTATCTTCTCAAAGAATTGGCGAGTGGTCTAACTGTATACTACGAGCCTCACGGATATCATTCTCCACAACTTCAGCAAGCTGCACCTATAGATGTAGTGATTACACCGTTTATTGACATGACGCTTCCTTTGCTTGGGCCGATTATTAAAGGGAAAAATAGTGCTGTAGAAGTAGTAAAATCATTAAACCCTCAAGTAATATTACCTACGGCGGCTGGTGGGGATGTGACTTTTGAGGGAGTGCTGATGAAACTTATTCAAACTAAAGGAAGTGCTGAAGAATTTCGTTTGTTGCTAGAGAAGAACAATCTGGCGACGCGGGTACTTGAGCCGAAACCAGGCGATCGCTTTGAACTACCATTAGAAAAACGAGCATTAGCAATCTAAGAGGATGTTTTAAAAGTATTTGGCTGTGATTTGAGGCACTTATTGATCCCCCCTAACCCCCCTTAAAAAAGGGGGAACTGGAATCAAAGTCCCCCTTTTTAAGTGGGATTTAGGGGGATCTAAAATTTTTATACCGACAATAGGACTTTTAAAACATCCTCTAAGCACCTAGTACAACAAGGCAAAAGTAAAAAGAAAGAACGCTGATTTTGTAAGATTTATAGCGATTTTAAATGGGTGGCTTATTTACGCCGTGTTGTACTAGCCTAGCGATTAGAAATCAAGGCTTTGAACCCGCAAAGGCGGGTTTTGTCTGTATAGCCGCAACTTCTAGTCGCCAAGGCTTTATAAATTATCTTGTATATACTTCTCTAATCGGAAAAGGAATTTGAATTCCTGCTTGCTGATAGCGTTTGTGTAATTTTTTCACAAATAGATGTTTACCAATTCGTTGATCGAAGTATTCGCTGACGCGCATATAAAGCGTAAAATCTATACTAAAATCATTAAAAGTATGAAATCTGATATATGGTTCGCTGTCTTTTAATTCCGGTGCAATTTCTTGCATGACTTCAATGGCCACTTCTACAGTCACTTTTTCAACTTGTTCTAAATCGCTATCATAACTTACACCCACATCCATTGTTAAAGTAATTTCCTTTGCAGGTAAATGATAGTTGGTGAAAATCGCCGAAGATAACTTAGAGTTGGGAACAATGACTACATTGTTTGACATTTCTTTAATTGTCGTGTTGCGCCAAGAAATATCTATAACATATCCCTCATGTCCAGCATCTAATTTTACATAATCTCCGGTTCTAACTTGCTTAGAAATAATTAAGTAAAAACCAGAAAATAAATTTGCAAGTGTGTCTTGAAGTGCCAAACCAACTGCTAAACCACCAATACCTAAAGTTGTGACTATTGGTGTAATTTGAACACCTAATGTTTGCAATATAATTAATGTTCCCAAAACGAAAACAGTAGTCTTAGCAAGGTTAGAAATTAGTGATGTGGGAACCCCTTCTGCTCTGCGAATAAATAAATCAACAAAACCAGCAGTCAATCTGGCGAAGACTAAGGTTACTGAATACAGCAGTGCGATCGTTATAATCTGGTGCAGGACGTTGGTAATATCTGGTTTGAGGGGAGAACTTAGAATTGCCCAAAAAAAACCGCTAAGGACAAACCAGATAAAGGTCATACGATGCAGGGAATGAAATATAATATCACCCCCGGCAATTCGTTTATGATTAACGAATGTTTCCAGTTTTTTGAAGATAACTTTTTCACCAATTATTCCAGCCAGTAAGCCAGCGAGAATAAATGCTATCGGCGTAATCCATTCCATCATATCGATTTTAAATTTTGATTTTTAGATTTACGAGAGCAGCATTTTGCTGTGATTATGGCTAAATTTTACCTTGTTGTCGGATTAGCTGCTTGAGATTTTCTTTCCTTATGGACTTGCCAATTATTTACCACCCAGATTATATTGCTCCCTTACCTGAAGGACATCGCTTTCCGATGTCTAAGTTCCGACAACTCTATGAATTGCTGTTAACTGATGGTGTCGCTAATCAAGAACAATTTCACACCCCCGAACGTCCGCCACTAGAATTGATAGAGTTAGTCCACACCCCAAGCTACGTTCAAGCTTATTGTGAAGGAACCCTAGACCCCAAAGCACAGCGCCGCATTGGTTTACCTTGGAGTCCAGCATTAGCAAATCGGACTTGTGTAGCGGTAGGTGGTACGATACTCACTGCGAAACTGGCACTAAGTCAAGGTTTAGCTTGTAATACGGCTGGTGGAACTCATCATGCCTTTCCTAATTATGGGTCTGGTTTTTGTATTTTCAACGATTTAGCGATCGCTTGTCGCGTTTTACAAAAATTCGGACTCGTCCAAAAAATCCTAATTGTGGATTTGGATGTCCATCAAGGAGACGGTACAGCTTTTATCTTCCAAGACGACGACAGCGTTTTTACTTTCTCCATGCACTGCGAAGTCAATTTCCCCGGTACTAAACAAAACAGCGATTTGGATGTTCCTTTACCAGTGGGAATGGAGGATGACGCTTATTTACAAACCTTGGCGAATTACCTAGCAGATTTATTGTCTAAAGTCAAGCCAGACTTAGTATTTTATGATGCTGGTGTTGACCCTCATATAGGCGATCGCTTGGGTAAATTAGCCTTAACCGATGCTGGCATTTTTCGCCGTGAAATGCAGGTTTTAAGTACCTGTATGAGTAGCGGTTATCCCGTCGCCTGCGTAATTGGAGGTGGTTATGCTGATGATATGAAATCTTTAGTTTGGCGACATTCCTTACTGCATCGCGCCGCTAGTGAAGTTTATCAGCAGTATAAACTTTGATACAGCCTCTATTCTTTGGAAGTGCCTTAGATGAGAAAATTTAGAAAAGTAATAACAATAATAATATTAAGTACATTGTTAGGAATTCCGTTAGCTCTTTTATCGCTGTGGTATCAGATTCCTCCTCGTTGTAAGCAATTCTGCTTTAGGGAAGCAGGTGGTGGTGAGTCCTTAACGGCAGGGTTCCCATTCCCAATATTGCATGACGAGGTTGGTAGCTCACCTACATCTGGCTGGGGGAGAATCGGGATTGAAGATTTTTTTACTCTAAATCTTGGGGCATTTTTCTTAGATGCCTTTGTTTACGGTTTCATAATAGTCATGCTTTTTGTGATTACAAAAAGTGTTTTTAAATCCGTAAAACGTTCAATACGGTAGAGCTAATACGGACAAAGGTAATAGTGGATGAACAACAGCAAACTCAGAGTCTACGAACTAGCAAAAGAATTAAATTTAGATAGCAAGAAGCTATTAGTAATTTGTGAAAAACTTAAAATTGTAGTCAAAAGCCATACCAGTGCAATCTCAGAATCCGATGCAGAACGAATTCGTGTAGCAGTAAGTAAACTAACAGCAAAATCCTCGAAAACTAAAACAAACTCTGAAGATTGGGGCTATACGTTTATAGCTTCAGCAATTGATAGTTTCATCCGTCATCTTGAAGGTGAGGCTGCTCTGAAATCATATTCCGATTTTAGGGAGCGCCGCGATCGCGCCAATGAGTTAATGTATGAATGTGTCGGTAAAAAGCCTTGTCTGTTTTATGTGCGTCGCAAAGGTGCAGGTAAAGAGGCAAGAGAGGAAATCTGGGATTTGACAATAGCAACAGACTCCGATGATTCTCCATTACCCGCAAGACTTGACAAGCTCAGAAAAACATTAGGATTTAGAGCAGCCGTACAAAAAGATGGACGCGATGGGTTAAAAATACTGTCGGCTCAGTTGTTACAACCATCACGGGGACACGCCGACAGCTATGCTATACCTTGTCGCTTGCGTTTACTGGCTAATCATCAGCATCATCTCGACATTCCGCAGGCGACATTAAAACGTATCGCCGCCGCGCCAGTTTGTGGCGAAAATGTGCCTACAGAAGATCAGCTGAAAGCTTGGAAAGCGTTTTTGCAAATTGAGGAAAAAATTGCTAAAGCTCGTCAATTTTGTGTGCGTTATGTAAGCCATAACTATAACTTTAAAAGACGAATTAGTTTTG
The DNA here is from genome assembly GCF_002245985.1 of Nostoc sp. 'Peltigera membranacea cyanobiont' 232. Taxonomy (NCBI): domain Bacteria; kingdom Bacillati; phylum Cyanobacteriota; class Cyanophyceae; order Nostocales; family Nostocaceae; genus Nostoc; species Nostoc sp. 'Peltigera membranacea cyanobiont' 232. Next base: position 5,936 of record NZ_NOLK01000022.1, on the reverse strand, counting down.
AGATTGATGTAAACTCAGCCACCCTTGACGGCTTTTATCAAAATTCCCTCGACGTAGAGAATTTTTGGGAACGAGCAAGACGCACAAAAAACGAAGATTTAAAACTTTTTGAAACTGCTCCCGTCGGCAAAAATTGGATTAGCGGTCGTCAATTAGGCACTGTTGAAGAAGTTGATATCAACCGTGGTATTATCAGCCTCAGACTAGAACGCGACTTAGCTGAATTTATGGCAACAGAGCGTTATAAATTACCAGATAAAGGATTTTTGTGTTTCGAGGCAGTTGGTGATATTCAGCAAATTCAGCGTAAGAAAAAAGCGTTAGATGATTTGAATAATGGTTACACCCAAAATCCCTATTTGGGTAACTTTTTATTCGATGCTGCTCAGGCTAGACAAATCAAAACAACTGTTGAACTTCAACCACAAGATTTATTATTGTCTTCTGCTAATCCTGGCCAAAAAGCAGCAGTAGAAAAGGTACTTGCCGCTAAGGATCTTGTTCTCATCCAAGGGCCACCAGGTACTGGTAAAACTACCGTAATTGCCGAGATTTGTTATCAAATTGCGCTTCGCGGTGGGCGTACCCTAATCGCTTCGCAAGCTAATTTAGCAGTAGATAACGCCCTGAGTAGATTAGTTCACAACCCAGTAATTCGGGCTGTACGCAAGGGTAGAGCCGAAAAAGTTGGGGAAGAAGGACAGCCATTTTTAGAAGACCAAGTGATTGGCAGATGGCTAGAAAATACAGCTTCTGACTGCGAAAATAATATTACACAACGGCTCGAAAATATCAAAGTTTTCAGCCAATTACTGGCATCATCACAAAGATTCACAAACTACTTTCAAGCAGAGGAAGAATTCAATCAACAACAAACTAAATACAATAAAAATAAGTTAAAGATAGAAACAAACTTTAAAAATCAAGAACAGTTTTACAACGAAACTGTAGAAAAACAGAATAACGTTGAATCTCTAATTGCAGGTCTGGAAAATATACTTAATACTGCACAAAATGTTAACTGGGAAGCTCCAGAAGTTACAGACTTCTTGCCACTTCTGAAGCCATACACAGAAGGTAATAGTTTAGTAGAAGAATTTTTAGGAAATGTTCGTAAAACTATAAAATATACTGATGAACTTGGCTTTGTACGTCCGGCCCTTGGTGCTTTTGGTTTAGCGGCTTGGTTGCGTGAAACTGTAGCAAGAGAAATTTCTGGATTTAAAACTGCTTTGACTCATGCTGAAGAAGCCAGTCAAGCCATCTTAGAAGTTGCAGCATCAGTGGAGGTTGTAAAACAGAATTTTGCATTGTTAAATCAGGTACAACCAGATTATCAGAAATATCTTGCCAAACTGCAAAACCTACAACAAACAATCCAGATTTGGGAAAACCGCCAACGGGAAATTGATTATATTATTTCAGCCGTAAAAGAATGGAAATCTACAGCACTTTCTTATTTGTATCAAACTTTAAAAGATTGTCAGCAATCAGGTTTACCGCTAACAGAGAATTTAGTGGACTTACCGTTAGGTTTTTTGATGTTTGCTAATACATTAAAATTACCAATAGTACCAAAAATTTACAAAATTAATCTACCAGAGTGGGAGCTATTGACAAAAGCGATCGCTTATGAAATGGACGGAGGTTTTACTGATAGGCGAGGTAAACAACATAATTTTAGCTATTTTTTACAAGAAAATTTTAGTCAGATTCCAATGGTGCTATCAAAGAGCGATCGCACCCAATGGCAAGAAACCTATCAACAGTTTAGCAATTATCAACTACTCAACCCCAAACAGCGAAAATTACTAGTTGAAAATACCCAAGCTTTCTTAATTAGAATGCAACGGACTTATGGTGCATCATGGGAATGGAATAACATCGATTCTACTCTTACCCGCATTACCCAAGAATTACTAGATACTATTCTTGTAAATGCACGTCAATGCGTTTTAAAAGTAAAAACAGAAACGGAACAACAGCTACAGTATCTACAACGACAATTAAATGAACTTCAAAAAAATGAAATTAGCGAACAGCAAATATCCATTACTCAAGCTGAGGTAGAAAAATCACAACAAGACGCTAATTTGCAACTTGGAAGAGTTATTAATATCTTGCAAGAACTTAATCAACAAAATATACCTACTCAATTACGGGTTTTAACTGAAAAATATCTCGCAACCCAATCAAATATTTGGGAAATTCCACAAGAATTCTCAAATCAAGTGAATTATTGGACAACTTCTATTAGTCAGCTTGAAATCTTAATTTCATCCTTAGAACCTTTTGCGGTATTGGAGATGATTAAAAATTCTCTACACGAGCATATATCAAAGCTAGAAGAAGAAACTAAAACTTCTCTACAGCAGCTTCAAAAATTACAAATTAGCCTGCGTGAAATAGAAGAAAAATTACAACCACAGCCATCAGATAGTTTAATAGAAGAAAGAAACTGGTGGTTGACAGAATGGCAAATAATCCCAGATAAATTTAAACCAGAAAGTTCTGCTGCTAACTTGTTTAATATAGAATTATTGCGCGGTATCAATATTCAGTTTGAATCTTGGCAACAGCAACTCAAAAAAGACGAAATTTTTCTCAACAAATATCAGAATTTTGTACAAGATTGGATTGGAAAATTAAGACAGCCAACAGAAGGCGATAGCGACGATTTAAGACGTATTTATTTAGATAATGCTAACGTCGTCGGTATAACATGCGTTCAAGCTGCAAGTAGAGGTTTTTCGGAAGAATTCAAATCCTTTGATGTCGTCATCATCGATGAGGTTAGTAAGTGTACTCCACCAGAGTTATTAATCCCAGCTTTGAAAGGCAAAAAGTTAGTCATGGTAGGCGATCATCGGCAATTACCACCCATGCTTGATACTAGCACTGTAGAAGAAGTTGCTCAGACAATGGGCAATACACGAGACGAACTACAATTCTTAGAAGAATCACTGTTTAAAAGTCAGTTTGAATCGGCTGATGAAAGCATTAAACAAATGCTGACTACACAATATCGAATGCATCCATTTATTATGGGTGCAATCAATCAGTTTTATGATGGTAAACTAGAATCTGGAATTTTGGAGCCGGACACAAAACGCGCACATCATTTAGCAAGCGAAATTATCCAAGAATCTCAGCATCTTATTTGGGTAAAAACGCCTATTGAAAATCAGTTTTTAGAGCAACGAAATGGAACTTCTTACTTTAATACTCTAGAAGTTGATGCGATTGAACGTCTGTGTCAGCAGTTTGAGAACACTTGGGCTGAGAAAGTTGCCAATGGTGAACCAAAAAAAGAAATCGCTGTAATTACATTTTATGGCGCTCAATTAAGAAAAATTGATGAACGTCTGCAATCTGAACTTTTCCCTTCGCTAGAAATTCGTACTGGTACTGTAGACCGATTTCAAGGAATGGAACGACCTGTTGTAATTGTGAGTATGGTTCGCAACAATAGTAAAGGAGATGTGGGATTTGCTAAGAAACCAGAACGGGTAAATGTTGCATTTTCTCGCGCTCAAGAACTCCTGATAATTGTGGGTTGTCATAATTTATTTACCCATCAATCAGGTAAAGTCGGAAGTATGTATTCTGAAGTTTCAAATATTGTGAATCTTCATAAAGGTTTTGTTGATATTTCTGGCCTATTTAGCTAAACTTATTTACAGGTTTTCTAACCAAAATTGTGATTTTTCAATGAAAGGAATAGGGGAAAAGTAGTTTTCTTTCTTGTACCTATGGTTTAGCGCATCTTCATACAGAATTGGTATGAGTAAACCAAGTCAGGACTTACGCAAAAAAGTTCTGAAGTAGCGGTAATTCATGAATTACCGCTACGACAAATCAGGTTTTTGAGAGAATTTTACGTAAGTCCTACAAGTTTATCTATTAAGCCTCGATCGCAGGGTTATAATCATCTGGATTATTAAAACCTGCAATCCAAGCGGCTGCTTGATGGCAAGTCTGCATGTGAGGGGGGACGCGCAAGATATGAATATGTCCTGTGGATGGACAGGTGACTTTCAAAACCATAAACGGCTCGTCATCCTCAAAAGGAATGTACACTAGTTGACGTTCTCCACCAGCGTCACGATCGCGATCGCGGATCAATCCTCCCACTTGCTGCAAAAATGTCTCGTATCCCAGGCGTTCAATCAGCACGCGGCGTAACTCAACATTCTCCACATTGAGGATATCTTGTCCTGTTAGAGACTGGGATTCAAAGGCAATCTTATCTGTCACCTGCACGCCTCGCCAGCGCCAGACAAAACCATGCCCAGCAGATACACTGTTAATCCCACTTCCAGCCAACTCAATCCAAGAGGTAACGTGGAGTCCTTTGGGAAGAGTTGTGAGGTTTACACAGTCGCTGATATCAAGACTTTCACAGGTGAGATTTTCAGGGAGATTGTAAAGATCGAACGCACCGCTTAAATCCAGATGACCTAAAACACGCATTCCATCCCAGGCGTGATGCTCAAGGATAAGTTTTCGAGCATATTCAGCTGATACAGGCTCGTGACTTTGCTTTGGGCGCTGCAAAACTGGTTTATTCGGCACACGTCCATTCGACATAATTTTGAGCATTAGTCTATCACCTCCACATAAGCATCAGGTCGATATTCGCGTTGTTTCCAGACGCGGTAAAGCCCTTGGGGTAATTCAATCGCCCGATGTTCTTCATGAACTAAAGTAGCACTTGCTTCTTTAACCTCAAGAAAAAGCTCACTACCATGTACCCACAACTGAACAGCATCAGATTGCTGAATGCGATGGCTATGTCCTGTAACTTCACCATGAGCAAGAGTAGCACCTACACCCTTCTTAGCACCGACAGGTAAGCTAGCAATATGCCCGATCAAAACGTCACCATGTCTGTAGAGAATACTATCTTCAGAGTTATTGCTGTTCTTAAACATCTTTATTTATATAATTACGAATTACGAATTACGAATTACTAACGCCCCTGTCTCAAACCTCTTTCCATAAGCATCTGAGGTTCGATATTCTCAACTTTAGGTATCGCTTCTAACAGAGGAATCCCAGCGATCGCATCGGCAATATTACCCGATCGGGCACGCAACCAAGCGGTGTGAGGTGCATAGTTAAGGCTTTGTGTTATTTCGTAACCCGCTCGATTAATTAGCTCACGTTGCGACTCCGCATCAACGCCTTCAGCAAAGCGGATAAAAACCAGTCCAGTTGGTACAGCTAAAGAACCATTGGGTTGGACTGTGTAAATTGGAGTCAGTGTATTGTGTTCTGATGGATTTGGTTCACCTGAAAAAACTGCGATCGCACCATCGTTAAGTTGTAAAATTGCTCCTGGTGCCACCGTTTGGGGTTGATTATTGTAATGTATTGCATAATACCCAGACTTCCGAGTGTAAGATCCAGTAGTGTGTAGGCGTAGCCCGCCGTAAGCATTGCTACCAACCCGAATTTGTTCAGGATAATCAGAAAAATAGTCGTTTTGAAATTTCACTTCAGCAATCAGGGGTAAAGAGTACACCTGGAGAAAATACTCAGCCGGAAAATAAAACATCTTTCTTAAGTTCTAATGATGTTATAGCGTTTTTTAGTGGTATACAATACAAATTTTTCATCGGAATGCAAGCTATATGCCCCTAATGATAGTGAAGATTCTTAAAGCAGCCTAATTTTGAATCCTCTCTTTTCTGGAAAGACGAATCGAAGGTTTGTATGAACTTTTGAGAGATTAAATCCTGTTCAAACTGTATATTTTTAATGCTGTAATACACATATAACACATGAAATAAAAAGCATCTATAAACTAAACGTAAACACACGCTGCGTAGTAGTCCCGGATTTCTCACCAATGCTCAAAACGTTGTGCAGGGGAGCAGAGGGGCAGGGGAGCAGAGGAGAGTTCAATGTGCCAAGTTCAATCCCCTCTGCCC
>NZ_NOLK01000219.1:0-9745 GCF_002245985.1 Nostoc sp. 'Peltigera membranacea cyanobiont' 232 | reverse complement strand
TCGCCAAAAGTCTCGGCGAGCCGCTATGAATGATCAGTATATGCTTTCCGTTTTGACGGCGGCTTTCTCAAACTTAACTCTCTGCTAGAATCCAACTGTCAATAGAGTTTGAGATGCGCTAACCCTGAGTCTTTACATGAGTTACCAAGCAATAGAAGGAAATAAAAAATACAACTTTATTCGTAATACTGCTGTTGCTATAGCTTCTAAAGGTAGTACAAATTTTCATAAAGCTGACTTGACTAATACCAGCTTTAGGAAAGCGCAACTTAGAAATGCGGATTTGAGAAATGCGACTTTAATAAATACTGATTTCTACCAATCTCAAATGCTTGACTATGCTCAACTTGAAAAAACCTACCTTCAAAATGCTCAAGTACGTGATTTATTAGTTACTAAGCAAGGACAAGATATAACATTTGATCGCCAAGACCTGCGTGGAGTTAAATTGAAAGACGCTAACTTAGAATATGCCAGTTTCATTGGTGCGGACTTGAGCCATGCTAACTTACAAGATGCAAATTTATCTGGAGCCAAGCTAGTACAAACCCAACTTGACGGCACTGATTTTACAGGGGCAACTCTCACAGGCGCATTCATTAAAGATTGGAATATCACGACTGACACCAAATTTGACGAGGTGCGATGTAAATATGTTTATATGCGCTTGCCCACCCCAGATAACCTAAACCAACATCGTAAACCTGACAATCACCAGGAAGTATTTGCTCTGGGAGAGTTTGAGGATTTCATCAAGCCCATCTTCGACACACTCGATCTATACCACAACCAAGGAGTTGACCCCAGAGCGATCGCTATCTCCTTCAAGCAGTTGGCAGAAAATAACCCCGAAGCGGATTTGCGGATTGTGGGAATGGAAGTGCGAGGCGAAGATAAGTTATTGCTTCGTGCAAAAACAGCGATCACAGCCGATAAATCGCAACTGAATGCGGAGTATTTCGCTACTTATAATCAGCTAAAAGCTCTGGCAGAACAAGAAGTTAAAGCACTTATCGCTGAGAAGGATGGTAGAATTGCTGATTTACAGAATATGGTAGTGACAGCACTACAGCGTCCTAGCTTTTATTCAAACGTTGAGCAGGTAGGTTTTATGACTAACAATCCCGGTGGCTTTTCAGTTGGTGGTTCAGTTGGCGGCAACGTTAACAACGTCCAAGGTGATAATAACCGAGCAGTTCAAGGAGATAATAATCAGGCTGTCCTTGGTGACGGAAATCAAGTAACACAGCATAACCAAACAGGTGCAGATACAGGAGAATCGCTCACTAAAGAGGATGTTGTCAAATTACTGGCAGAATTAGAAAACCTAATTCAAAGGGCAGAATTACCAACAGATATCAAACAAGAAGTAGTTGAAGATTTGAGTGCAGCTAAGAAAGCCACAGATAAAGAAGAACCAAATAAACAACGTGCATTAGACCGTTTAACAGGTGTGGCAGAAACACTTGAAAAAACTAGCAAGAGTGTAGAAGCAGGACAGAAAATTTGGACAACAGCCAAGCCAATCATCATAAAAATTGCAAGCTGGCTAGGAGCGGTAGCTGGTTCTCATTTATTGGGATTGTAGTACTGATTTATGAATCAGCAGCCTGAGAATTTAGAGTCACAACAGCCTGATGTAAATTCAACACAACAGGCTGATAGCTCTACATCTCAAAATTTAATACAGGGGAATCAAAATCGAGGCGTTCAAGGTAAAGATAATAAAGTTGTTCAAGGTGATAGCAATACAATAAATATAGATAGTCACAATCGCCAAAATATTATAAATATATATTTTTTAAATAGTTCTGACGATATTTATGAAACGGAACTAAATCAACAAGAATACAAAAATCGCCATATAGGAAATCTTATTAATGTCCCAGAACTACCACCACACTTTTTAGCCCGTTTGGAAGAAATTGCACCCTTAAAGCACAAAGTGTTTTCGCTGACAAAAGTACCTCTGGGTAGTACCACAAAAAATCGCCGTCTTGGAGTGCAAGGAATGGGTGGAATTGGTAAAACAGTCTTAGCTACAGCCTTGGCGCGGGATATAGAAGTTAGACAGACATTTTCTGATGGGGTGTTTTGGGTAACATTTGGACAAAAGCCTCAGATTTTAACTTGGCAATCCTATGTTGCACAGGTGCTAGGTGATAAGCAAGCGGCTTTTACCGATATCGGATTGGCGAAAGCAAGATTGCGGGAATTGTTTGCCGATAAAGCTTGCTTACTGATTTTGGATGATCTATGGTGTTTAGATCATGCGGTAGCGTTTGATGCTTTAGGAGAACGTTGTCAGATGTTAGTAACCACCCGTAATGCAGAGATAGTTACAGGGTTAGGAGCAGAAGAATATCAACTGTCGGTTTTAGATGCACGACGGGCGTTAGGACTTTTGGCAGATTGGGCAAATCAACCTGAAATATTGCAATCTACCCCGCAAAATGATGTTGTCTTAGAGGTAGTACGAGAATGTGGATATTTGCCCTTAGCTTTGGCAATGGTAGGGGCGATGATGCGGAGTAAACCTTCAAATCGCTGGCAAAATATTTTAGAAAAACTGCGGAGTGCTAATTTAGAAAAAATCAAACAACAATTCCCTAATTATCCTTATCCAGATTTATTCAAAGCAATTGCGGTAAGTGTGGAAGCTTTAGATGATAATTACCAACAGCGATATTTAGATTTTGCAGTATTTCCTGAAGATATACCCATACAAGAAGGAGTTTTGCAGACTTTTTGGCAACCTTTAGGCTTAGATGAGTTTGATATTCAAGATGTTATTGATGAATTGGTTACCAAATCTCTAGCTTTGCGGGATGAAGAGAGAAGTTTGCGGTTGCACGACTTGCAATTTGATTATATTAGAAAGCAACACACCACCTTAACAAACGAAAATGGGGGAACAAGAGAGTTACACAATCGCCTATTAAATGCTTACAGTGAAAAATACTGCCAAGGCTGGCATACGTTAAAAGATGATGGTTATATTTGGCAAAACCTAGCCTTTCACTTGCAGGCGGGAGGAAGGGAAAGAGAGTTAAAAGAATTGCTGTCTGATTTTTGCTGGTTGCGAGCGAAGTTAGAGAACACAAATATCAATGCTTTGATAGCAGATTATAATTTTTTGCTAGAAGATGAGAATTTACAACTAATTCAAGGTACTTTGCGCCTATCAGCACATATTCTAGCAATAGATAAGCAACAATTAGCAAGTCAATTGCACGGACGGTTACTATATCAGCAAATGTCAGAGGAAATTCAGGAATTACTAGCGCAAATCAAGCAGAAGACAACTACTCCTTGGCTGTGTCCTTTGAGCGCAAGCTTAACACCCCCTGGAGGACGTTTAATCTTTACTCTTACAGGTCATAATAGCTCAGTAACATCTGTCGCCGTTACCCCTGACGGACAAAAGGTAATTTCTGCTTCAAATGATAACACCCTTAAAGTCTGGAATCTAACCACGGGAGAAGAACTCTTCACTCTTACAGGTCACAATAGCTCAGTAACATCTGTCGCCGTTACCCCTGACGGACAAAAGGTGATTTCTGCTTCAAATGATAACACCCTTAAAGTCTGGAATCTAACCACAGGGGAAAAACTTTTCACTCTTATTGGTCATAGCGACAAAGTAAAATCTGTTGCCATCACTCCAAACGCTCAACAGGTGATTTCTGCTTCAGATGATAATACCCTTAAAGTCTGGAATCTAACTACAGGGAAAGAACTTTTCACTCTTATTGGTCATCGTAGTTCGTTAAGCGCAGTCATCGTCACCCCTGATGGGCAAAAAGTAATTTCTGCTTCAAATGATAACACCCTTAAAGTCTGGAATTTAACCACAGGAGAAGAACTCTTCACTCTCATTGGTCATCGTTTTTGGATAAAAGCCATCACCGTGACTCCTAATGGAAAACAGGTGATTTCTGCTTCTTGGGACAAGACGCTCAAAGTTTGGGATCTAGATATAGGAAAAGAACTCTTCACTCTCATTGGTCATAGCGATTTTGTAAATGCCGTCACTGTCATCCCAAATGGACAACAGGTGATTTCTGCATCTGATGACACTATGCTCAAAGTTTGGGATCTGGATACTGGAAAAGAACTCTTCACTCTCATTGGTCATAGCGATTTTGTAAATGCCGTCACTGTCATCCCAAATGGACAACAGGTGATTTCTGCATCTGATGACACTATGCTCAAAGCCAGAAATATGCCAACTGAAGAAAAACTTTTTCAGCGTATGAAGTTTGGTGTAAAAATTGTAGCTATCACTCCTAATAGTAAATATGTTATTTCCGCTTGCTCGGACAACAATCTTAAATTCTGGAATTTGACCACAGGTGAAAAGCTATTCACCCTCAAAGGTCACAGTAGCTCAGTAACATCCGTTGCATTTACTCCAAATGGGGAACAGGTAGTTTCCGCTTCCGTTGATGGCACTCTCAAAATCTGGAATCTGACAACTAACAAAGAACTTTTTACTCTCAAGGATCATAGTAGCTCAGTAAATGCTGTTGCCGTTTCTCCCAGTGAGGAACAGATAATTTCTGCTTCTAGTGATGGCACTCTCAAAGTCTGGAATTTGACGACCAAAAAAGAACTCTTCTCTCTCAAAGGGCATACTAGCTCAGTAAATGCTGTTGCCATCTCTTCCAGTGGGCAACAGATAATTTCCGCTTCTAGTGATGGCACTCTCAAAGTCTGGAATTTGACGACCAAAAAAGAACTCTTCTTTCTCAAAGGCCATACGAACTCAGTAAATGCCATTGCTATCATCCCTGATCAACAAAGAGTAATTTCTGCTTCTAGTGATGGTACTCTTAAAGTTTGGAATCTAACGATTAAGAAAGAACTCCTTACTCTTAATGGTCATATTAACTCTGTAACAGCAGTCGCAATTACTCCAAATGGACAGCAGGCAATTTCCGCATCTGATGACGATACCCTCAAAGTTTGGGATTTGATGACTGGAGAAGAACTTTTCACCCTCGATGGTCATAGTTATTTTGTAAATGCTGTCACTGTCACTCCTGATGGTCAACAGGTGATTTCTGCATCTGATGACACAACACTTAAAGTCTGGAATCTGACAACAGGGAAAGAACTTTTCACCCTCGATGGTCATAAAGCCTCAGTAAATGCCATTACTATTACCTGTAATGGGCAAAAGGTGATTTCTGCATCTGATGACAGAACACTTAAAGTCTGGAATTTGGCAACAAGAAAGATCATTGCCACTTTTACGGGGGATACTCCTATCCTTTGCTGTGCAGTTGCATCTGATGGAATAACAATTGTCGCAGGCGAACAATCAGGTAGAGTACATTTTTTGCGTCTTGAAAATATAATGGAGGCATGAAAGAAAAAATAATTTTGGAGCCTGTCAAAAAATAACTTTTACAGTTTGTTATCTAAAAAGCTTACTGATAAAACATTTCTAACTTGAAAAAGGCAAGGTTGTTACTTGACAAGTTCTTATCAGCCAAAGATTTTATAAACCTCATCTGCCTTCAGTTAACCTTACTACTGTTCAAAGGATACCACCGCATCATCTCTTGCAATACCACAGTCTCACCATCTGATGTATACACTCTCCGGCATGACGCATGAAAGGGCTTACCAAAAACTATCACCATGATTGCGGTGCAGTAAAGGTATCTATACTATGTATTAAACTACAGGGGGAATTTTTAAGTTGAGCTTGGGTTGATAGAAAGAAGTAGTAGCATTTTCAGCACGATTTAATAACCATTCTGGAATTTCAGCCCAATCAATATAAACTTCTATACCATAATCTGCAATAATCTCGCTAAGTTTATGATGACCATTATTCCATCGGCTATGAATATTTTTTGCTTGCCCTACATAAATGACATCCCCATTAGCATCTAAAACTTTATATATGCCGCTTATTTTTGGAAGGTATTCTAGCTGAGTAATAGGAAGCATTATTACAACTCTTCTATATGCACGTCTTCAAATTGTGATACAAGCTTGATACGCTGCCAATCAATTTCAATTTGGTCATTGCTTAAACCTGTAATATGACCTATTTCAAATAGAGAATTTTTTAGCATTTGCTCTGATTGCTCAATGTCCACCAGAGACATATCTTGTCCCTGTTCCTGTAGGCGCTTAACTTTTCTTTGAATCTCAACCCACTGTTCTTTGTAGCGTAAATCCCGACCCTGAGTTAGGTCGGGACGCTCTTTCTTAAGCTGCTGAGTGTTAGTTGTGCAGGTCAGGCTTAAAACTTCCTGCTTGATATCCTGCATTTTCATGATATTGCTCCCGGTCAAAGTTTTGTATACCGAATAGCAGACTTGACTAAAATGAGAATTTCAGACTTTTCTAAATTGAAGAGTTTTGAGCCTAATTCAACGGCTTTATTAACTGAACGCGTACTATAAATTTTATTGACCTTACTAATCGTGTCTGGGGATACACCCTCATCAATCAGCAGTTTTTTGACTAGTTCACGCTGTACTCGGTAGGTATCATTCCATGTCTGTAAAGTGCGCTGACTATTCTCTAGTTTGCTCACTTCCTTAATTTTTTCTGAGCAAGAGTCGAGGAAAGTGACTACAGCAGAGGCTGTACCAACACCAGCTTTTTGCATTATAGTTTTAAGCAGGTTCCCCTTTTTCTGACTATCCTTGATAACCTTAATGTGTTCATCACGGTATTTTTCAAGGACTTGTTCAGCAGCAGCTACAGATGCTTTCTTTTCTTGCCTACCTGTTAAATAGCCTTGTTCAGCACGAATATTGTCAAGAACTTGGTCATAATTAGTAAGGTTGTGGCGGTAATGATTAAATAGCTGTCGCCCATCAGCTTCCTCATAAGCTATAGGTTGTCCGCTCTCATCCTTAATCTGGTAAAGCTGTTCAATATTCGTTAGCTTGATTTCTTGGCGAAGATCAGATTGATCGCTATTACTCACAAATTTTTTACTCTTAATATTTATTTATAATTTTTTGATTTCCAGATTTTATTATCTTACACCTAAAAATTTAAATGTCAAAATCAGAACTAAGTGCAGAGTTTCTAGTCAAAGATGGAATATAACGCACCAGTAGGGCTTGCTAAAAACCATCGCCATGATTGCAGTGTAGCAAGCGGAAAGCGATCGCTATCTCCTTCAAGCAGTTAGCAGAAAATAACCCCGAAGCGGATTTGCGGATTGTTGGCATGGAAGTGCGTGGTGAGGACAAATTTCTGCTCCGTGCCAAAACAGCGATCGCGGCTGATAAATCTGAACTGAGTGCCGAGTATTTCGCTACCTATAATCAGTTAAAAGCTCTGGCAGAACAAGAAGTTAAAGTACTTATCGCTGAGAAGGATAGCAGAATTGCTGATTTACAGAATATGGTAGTGACAGCACTACAGCGTCCCAGCTTTTATTCAAACGTTGAGCAGGTAGGTTTTATGACTAACAATCCCGGTGGCTTTTCAGTTGGTGGTTCAGTTGATGGCGATATTAATAATGTTCAGGGTGAAAATAACCAACAAAGGGTAAGTAATAAAAGTTCTAGTTTTAACTTACAAGGCGCTCAGTTTGCAGGTGGTTTAGTAAATGCCGACACAGTAAACGCAAACCAAATCGGCGGAAACATCACCAACTACAACTCAGAGCAGCGTCAGAATTTGGCAGAAGCCGCAGCCGAGATTCAGCAGCTTCTCAACCAACTGAGTCAGACATACCCCACTGCAACGACATCTGAAAAAATGACGGTCGTTGCAAAGGCTGTTGATGAGATTGAGAAAAATCCAACTTTAAAAGCACGAGTAATTGGAGCGCTTAAGTCAGGTGGAATGGAAGCGTTGAAAGAACTAGTTGACCATCCATTAGTTAATATCCTGATGGCATCTATAGAAGGTTGGCAGGAAGCTGAGTAAATTCTTGTTAAACGTGAGCAAAGCTATAAATTAAATAGATTGTGCTAAAGAACATTTTGATTGAGATTGAAAAATTCTTAAACATTAAAAGGTTGTATGCTTGTACATAGCTTAATCATTGAGCAACTACAGTCTGACGGTACTTTAAAAACATTTAGAATGCGCTCAGGTAACTCCGATACTGAGATCGTTGTTGCTTTTGCAGATGAGTATGAAGAACCTAGAGAAGGCCCATTTTACTTCCTTGATAAACAGCAAGCTCAATCTTTTGCAAGAGGTTTTGCCGAGTGTGAGTCGCGCCGTTTAGGCAAAAAATATTTTCGTTGCTTAGAGGATAGCTATCAAATTAATCTTTCTTGGTATGGTATATCTACCGAATGGAATAAGCTTTCATTATATTCTTTATCTCTACCTGAATATGCAATTCCTAACTGTCTCCATATTGTAGATCCACATAATAGGGCCCACGAATTTAAGCGGTCTCTAGTAAGAGATGATCTCAATAACCGTTTCATAATATACTTACAATGCCGCTCACGACATGGCCAATTCAACTTTGACTTAAATTGTAAATTTACCATAGACACTTCAAATTTTTCTTTAGCTCAATACGGCGATCATTTTACTAGTAATGATCCATACCGACAAGACTATTTAGGCTTATTGCCACTTGAAGAAGAGGTAAAAGTTCAAGAATTTTTGCAAAAGCCAATATCAGCAAATAATGTAAGTTATTCTACTGTTTATAACATACATCATTCTCAATTTGCAGGTGGGATTGTAGATGCTAATACAATTCATGCAAAGCAGATAGGTGGGGATATTCATAATACTGATACCTAAGAACGCTCAAATTAAATTCTGGCAATAACACGCTTAAGATAAAGAAATATCAATTTACCGTCAACATAACGCCAGTTTAGAGAATATTCTTTATACATTAGCTAATAAGCCTATTTAAATTGATGTTACAGCTAAAGCGGAGAATAATTCTATGGTAGATTACCTTAGTGGTGCAGAAAAGCCTTGAAACGTAGATATAGGTAGGATTTAAAAACAGACAGAGGTGACAGGAAGGGGCACAGCATGAGATGCTCAAGTTTCCACACAAAAAGTCATACCATGCAAGTACCCCACCTATATCGTCAAGTGCAAGCCCAATTAAGTCAATGGATAAATCCCGAAGATAAACGCCATCTCCAAGTATTTTGCGAAAACATAGCAGCGATTTTACAAGCTCAAAGCGCCTGTTTAAGCAACTGGTTGCCCTATTTGAGTCATCGAGATTGTGAAGCTCGCAGCCACATGGAAAGATTAAACTACTTTGTCCATAACCCGAAAATTAATGCCGAAACTTTCTATTACCCTCTGGTAGAGCAGTTTCTTAAGGCATGGGAGGGAATGGAAATGACACTAGTTCTTGATACCAGTGTGTTGTGGGATAAATATTGCCTGATAGAGGTGTGTTTAATTTGGGGAGGAAGGTCAATTCCTTTAGGACAGAGTGTTTTGGAACATGGCAGCGCCACAGTCGGCTATGAGGATTATCGTCCAGTCTTGGAAACCACACTGCGAATGTTGCCATCAGGATGCAAAGTGAGATTATTAGCAGATCGAGGGTTTGAACACGGTGCATTCATCCGTTGGTTACGCGACCATCGTTGGTCGTGGGCAATTCGCGCAAAATCAGATTTGAACGTGACCGAATGGCACTAAGAAAAGCCGAAACCCTTGCGGTTTAAGCAGTTTGCAATTGCTTGCGTAATTCATGCCGGGGTTTCGTCATCAAGGGGTAAATTTTTGGGCGACGTTTACGGACTCGTGGTTCATT
>NZ_NOLK01000218.1:0-9825 GCF_002245985.1 Nostoc sp. 'Peltigera membranacea cyanobiont' 232 | reverse complement strand
AATAAGCGTCATTATTTAAATTACTACAAAAGGGGAATGAAGTGGCTGCCTACGGCAGCCACTTCATTCCCCTTTAAAATGATTATCATTATTGTTAATGGAATAGTTTATTTTCTGGAAGTCCCTCAGGCAGGGAGTAGTTATCATTGCCGTCACAATTTATCTTCTCCCTCTCTACTAATTCAGCTACTCCATCAATTAATTCTGATTCTGAATAACCAGATAACCTGTCTGCTTTCTTCAAATCACGTAATGTTTTTGGCGTTTTATTCTTGACATTCTGGAAGTATTCATAAATCTTTTTAGCCACCTCAGATAATGGTTTTGAATGTAGATTGTGAGCAGCAGCTAAATTAAATTCTAGGTCAAATACTCTATCTAGATATTCCTGCTCCGAAGCAATCGGCTTGGCTAGATTAGATAAAAGGGGCATTAATGCCACAACAAAACCACCAACAGAAGCAATCATCACTGGACGGAGGTTTTGATAAGAGACTGCTTTAATATCCAAGTATTTAGATTTAATTTGCTCCCGCTCTTGCTTACCTGGAATAATGTCACCTCTATTTAAAATCAACTCCAGTACCCCATAAGATTCTTGCTCCCTTCCATTCTTGATATACCTGTTACCTAACAACAATAAATTGAGACAGAGACGAGTTTGAGCATCCATCTTTTCAATACCCAATGCTGCCAAGTTAAAAGACTGTAGGGAGGCAATAAACTTAGTATTAAACTCTCGACCAATCAGTAAAACATCAAGTAATTTACTCCCATAATTCCAATCAGAGTAAAGCTTGCTTAAGGAGTCAGCAATTACTAACCAATCATCCAGAATTAGAATCAATGGTGGTAAGGATTCGCGCTTTGATTCTAGTAGCTGTTTACGCTTTTTGTAGTCGGTGTAAAAGTTGTCAATTACCTCTTTGGCTAGGTCTGGGTTTTCCCCGTCAAAAACAATTACCCTTTCTTTCTCCCGTAAACCACAGAAACTATCATTCTTAGCACTAATTACCCAAATATCAGCATTCTTGTAATCTGCCAAAATCTTCTCAATTAAGTAATTGAGCGTTACTGATTTACCGCTTCCTGGTGCGGCAACTAAAGCAGTGGAACTATCTGCTCTGGCTAGGGCTTGCAAAGTACTTAGGGCAAGAGCTTCTGATGGGTCAAGGCTTTGGGCAGTATTTTGTTGTAATGTCTGCTGTTGAGAGCCGGTCACTTTATCGTCACCCCTGGCGATATCTTGCATTGATTGGCCTGGCAATGCTGCGGCTGGTTGACCCGTTGCCTGTTGCAGTTGCGCCCGTGCTTCGGCTTCTGCCCTTAACCTCACTTGCTCCTGAAAGATAGCTAACTCTTGCGGTGTCATTTTTGACAACTGCGCCTCTCTTACCCGTCTATTCTCAGTCCATTGGTGGAATTCGTAATCTAGTTGGGCGCTATATGCTTCCTTATGGAGCCTTAACCCGTACCAAAGTTTAGAAATTAACCAATTGCTACGAATTTCTGACCTAACTGAAGGCATTAGTTGGATTAATCGCCATTCCCTAGCTTTGGATAAGGTAAAGGCTCCTCCTAGAAAAAACACTGAAGCTAATCCCCACAAAGCCTTATCCGGGTTACTTGGTTCTATTATTCTTAATCTAGTTGCTTTGGTTGGCAGAAAGCTATCACGTTGAAACTCCGGGTTAGCTGGGGCGTAAACAGGGGCATTAAACTCCGACTCTGGCATTATGTAACGCTTGTTGGGAGTGCAGTACCTTTGACGGTTAACCGGCTTGGTGAGCTTTTCGGGAATAAAACAATACTCAACCAAACTTATCTGAGTGCCAGTAAATGACTTTGCCCCACAAATTAACCCGATGGTTGCCAGCAGCCCTACAGTAATATTGTTTGCAGTGCCAGAACGCAAGTATGACTCGAATTGCTTACGTTTCATTGGTTTGTCCCCCTGACGATTGCTGCAATCACCAACAACACAAAAGCACCTACCCCAATCAAGCCCCAAGGTATTTCACTCTTGGGAGTTGGCTTAACTTCGTAGGTTTTAACCTCCTGATAAAACCGTGTCTTACCTGTATTAGTTGCTTCTGACACTGCCCTATATTCATCAAAGGCAATCCACAACGAAGCTCCTACACTTGCGGTTTGGGCGGTCGCTACCAAAAAATCTTTGTCAATGTGGATTTGTCCGTCGTAGTGAAGCTTGGTCAGGGTATTGGCGAAAAATAGCCCAAGTACAATGCTGCTTAAAGTGCCAGAAGCGATCGCCCCAATTCCCAAACTCGTTAGTAGGCTCACTCCAGCATTGGCAGTAAACACACCCAGGAATGTAGCCAGTGCTTTGTTTAGCAGTTGTTTGTTACTGAAGACATCCCTAATTGATTGCTCTAACCGTTCGCCGTCTTCGCTCTCTGGGGTCGGTTTTTCTGAAGTAGTTTCACCCCACATTAACGGTGTGGACTGTTCACTGGTATTTTGGAACTGTGATAATAGGGAATCAATTTCATTCATGTTTACCTCGCGTGGGTGAAACAGAAAAAGCCAGAGTTGAATGGCACTACTGGCTTTTAGCTAACTATGGTTAAATGCCCATGAAGTTGCGGAACCACTGCCCTACTCGACTAATCCCAGCAGTGCGCGAGTAATTGGGCTTGGGTATGCGGTCGGTTTTCGCTTCACTACCGTTTGTCCACAGTGCGCTAGTAACTGCGGTTTCATAAGCTCTATCTGCTGCGTCTTGTGTCTCAGGCAGCTTGTTAGAAGCTTTGATTAAATCAGCCTCATATTTTGCGATCGCCATTAAATCCGCAGTGGCCCCAGATATCTGAATCAAGGATGAGCGTTGAGCGTGACGGGTAGCCTCGGCAGTGGTAGCGTTGACGTGTTCCGCTTGCATCTCGGACATCTCGTTTTTAAAACGCTGCTCTCCTGTCTTACTGGTGTTGATAGCTTTCAGGGTTTGCGTTCCATGCTTCTGGGTCAATTGCACCAGTTCAGCGTAAGCTTGGTTTACATCTCCGGTGGTTTCAATGATTTTCCGGTATGCCTCCAAAGCCTTGGGTAAATTGGTTTTTGCAGTGTCAGACAGTCGCGCCATGTCTGCAATTTTGGTGATTACCGTTTGGTCGCCAAGGAGGGCTTTGTTGAACTCCTCATCTGACACATCAAACAGTCTCCCCATTGCTCCTAACGTACCGGGGGCATTGTTGTGAATATGGTTTTTGAGTTTTGCTGCTCCAAAATTACGTGCCATTTTATCTCCTAATAAGGTATGTAGTCATAGTCGATATTGCTGGATGATTGGGGCAACTTATCCCAGTAACCCATCTCTTCAAATCGGCTATAAATTCTCGCTGCTAATTGCCTTATGGGGTCGTCAAAATCATCAGAAATTAAATCAAATCTTTTCTCACCAAATGCCAAAGTATTTGCAATGTCCGCGTCAATCCCATTACCCAAGAATTGACCAAATGCAGCAGAGTATGGATGGTCATCAATGGTTGAATGAGTTGCTAAGAATTCCGTCCCGGTAAAGGGTGGGTAATCTTCACTCTCGAATATTGGCGTGGAGAGTGCAGAAATATCTGCCGAAATCATTGCTGACCATTGTTCAGGATTTTCTGCTTTGAATTGCTGCTTTCTTAGGGCGGAGTCGGTCAGAGGTGAGCGTCCCCAATCATTGGGATTTTTGTAATCGAGTGCCATGCTGCTAAAATCCTTGTAACGATGTGTACTTGATGCACTTTCGGGTGAGGCGATTGCACTTACTTTGGTCGGTGGGAGCGATCGCTTCATCATCAGTTTTCACAAAACTCAACAAGTTCAAAAACCTCCCTCTGCACTTGGTTTTGGCTTAGTTCAAAGCGTCTAGCTTTCGAGTCATTGAAAATGAAAGGGGCATTGACTCGACAATTAGAGTGGTGGCTATAGCGCAGTTGTTGACCACGGAATTCATAGAGGTGGTTACGTTGCAAAGTTGTCGTTTCTAACATAAGTTCCTCAAACTTGGGAATAAAACTCGATATTTAGGATTGCTTCGTGAATCTCCATCAAGGCTTGAACGGCATCACCTATTTTTAAGTCATTCGATGTACTGAACCGTTCGGAGGCTTCGATTTGCTTGTAATTTGGGGATGCTTGCACAAACCTTAGAGTCTGTTCGCAACCGAGGAGAATGGTCATTATTTCAGTGGTTGTTAGCGATGGTTGTGTCTGCATGGTGTCTTGGTCGCTCATGACTTTTTCCCTTTCCTTTGGGTTTTCATCGGTGTGGGTTGGGGTTCTGGCTGATTACTTGGCGCTTGTGGCTGGTTCGGTTTTTGAAGTACATAGCTGATGGCCCCTGCACCCCCCACGGCTGCGGCGATCGTGAACATATTGTTTCTGCCAAGCTGCTGGACTCCGAAGTAGCCAAGGGCTAACGCTGCTGCTGTTGCTCCAATGCCTAAAACCGTGTTTCTAAATGTGGTTCTGTTCATGCTGCCCCCTTGAAATTAGTGACCATTGCGCTAAGTGCCGATTTATTGGGCTGTGTAGATTGCGCTGTTTCGGGTTTGGGTGGTGATTGGACATTGCCATGTTGAAAAATCAGCTTCTCCACACCTGCTGAAAGTGCTTGTGTCGGTGCATCTTGGGGTAAATCAAAAATCTTGCACAATTCAATTACTGCTAGGTAGGAGATGGTTATACGCCGAGATTCGTAATTCATTGATTAGGCTACCTTTGATATTTGAGTTAATAGTTTCAACCCCAAGGCATTGATGAATTGGGGATTGTTCAAGACCACAAAGCCTAAACCGGCTAAGTTTTGATCCACCACTGGCAAGGAAACACCCCCACCCCAGGCGACAAGGTATTTAGCGCGGTCTAGATAATTACCAGCAGTCACAAAGTTGGCGAATTTCTCAATCCTGTTACTCCACCATTCATCCAAACTTTGGCTGTACTCGGTTTCAAACTTTTTACCTGTCAGGTGGTTGCCTCCATAAGTGAAAGTCCCTTCAAGAATCCCCTGGTTAACCAGACTAGGCGAGTGCTTCACATCCTTGGACAGCAGACTCACTCGGTCGTTTCGCTTGTCGAGAGATCCGGCAATCATGCTGTGCAGTTCACCCGCTCCACCTTCAATCAAGTGACGGTCAATCACTGCACCACTGCCGTTAAACACGGTAATCAACCAAGTTGATGAACCGATATCGAGTGCGATCGCTAATTCTGAGGGGTCAAGTACCAGGGATGCTTCACCGAATAAGCAGTGGGCAATGCTTCCAAACCCTTCGGGATAAATGCCTGTGACTAGGATTTCAACTGTTTTGCTGACAATGGAACGAGTTACAGGGTGCAGATGCTCAAAGGTGTGAATCCCTTCAACCCTGCGTTTAATCTCTTGGCCCCAGCGCTCTGGGTTATGATTGCTCAAACTAATCGAAAGTTTGACCCCATCGGGAATATTCAGAACTGATAAGTCTGCAAGGATGCTTTCTAGTGCCAGTTCTGCTTTTTTCGCCTTATCCTCGTGCAGCAGGGTGTGGTCAGTTTGAGCGATCGCTGCACTGCCCCAGAAGAATTGAACGTCTTTTAAGTCCAGGCGCTTTCCTTCTACATAACGCACCCAGCAGCCATCTTTTGAGATGGTTTCGTGGTGCATGATGTTTCGGTTGCGAACAAGTGAGTATACGGCTGGCATCATGATCGAAAAATCACCGATGATTGCCTTCCCATACCCTGCACCTGAGTCTTTTCCGGCGATCAGGTCAGTTAGCCCTGATTTGGCTAACAAATCCGCTTGAACTAGCCAATTTTTGGCATTGGTGTATGTCGTTGTCATGGTTCCGATGATTGGTAAAGTCTTGATTTTTCTGGCTTGGCGTTGATTTTTAGCTAAATCTAGACAAATCCAGATATCCAGTTAGGGGCAAGCCATAGCATCACTTTCTGGCTTCTGTTGCCTTTGTTGGGTGACTGGTTTTGGCTTGCTGTTAATGCTATGATAACACTATAGAGTTAAAACAACAAACCACTATAACTCTATAGCTCTTTATCTCTCTAGCGGATTACCTCTAAAGGTGTCAATCTAGAGTTAAAGTGATATGGAGTTTTAACACTTGACTGAAGAGGAAAAACCAGTAAGAGTCTCAATTTACCTGAGCGAGGATGTGAGGGCGAGATTTAAATCTGCTTGTGCATTACACAAGAAAAGTATGAATGAAGTTTTAGTAGACTTCATTGAGGAGTACCTAGACCAAAATGAGCAATCTCCACCTCAGCCCAAAAAAAGTAAAGATGCATAATTTGTATTTTTGAGGATTACCCCCATGCTGACAGCAATAAGCGATCGCCAGACAAAAAGAAAAATCGAGTAAGTCTAAGTAATTTTAATGGACGAAATACCAGGACAGCGCAACGGATAACCACCAGATAATTACAAACTCTTACGTCCTCTTTTCAAAAGCACAACTTTTATTAAGTAATGTTACGGTAAATCAGTCTGAAAATTGGATTTAAAAACCGTACTTTAGGGGATGAAAATTCGTATTAGAGTTTGATGTCAAGCGTTCGATTGTTCTGTAAGATCAGGCAAGTACTGAAATGAAGCGTACACGGAGGTCAATATACAACAGTATCAAAAGATAAACGGACAAAAGCGCCACTAATAAGTAGTGACGCTTCATCCGAGATTTAGACTCATATTCCATTTACTGGAGCCGGAGAGGGGATCTCAAACAAACCAAAGCAGTGGCGGAAAAGTTGGCGCTTGGAAACCACTGACTGGCGAAATGAGGTTTAGTCCGTGCTGCCTGCATTTTATTATATCTGTAGCTGTGGCAATTTCAATATGCTTCTGCTGGCGGATTTTGGCAAAAAAGTCATCAAATTGTTATTTCAAGAGCCAAAATTTTGCTAAATCAAGCAAAATAGCGAATTTCATAGATATAAAGGTGTAGCAGCGCGACATCCCCCCTCCAATACTTAAACATCAAGTATTAGGGGAAAAATCTGTGATTACTACCAACTACACATTTCAACCAATTGAACTTCAAGGGCAGTACGAGATAGGATCTCGCCCAAAGACAGACAAACCGACAGAAGTTACTCCTCATCACCCTTGCCCCCACTGCGGTAAACCAGACTGGTGCTACTCAATAGGAGAATTTACAGTCTGGAACCGCGATCGCTTTCATCAGCCTAACTATGCACTGGGTGAACCTAAAGAATCGCCAACTTATGTATTAAGCAATTGTCAAAAATTAAATAATGTTCAAGGAGGTATCGCGTAATGGTTGCACAATTCTCCAATCAGCAAGCACTCGCCTCCTTTGATATTCGCAATTTTGTAGACCAGTTAGAACCAGCCAGAGAGAAAAATAAATACATCTGCCCAGTTTGCGGTGGGCATAATTTATCCATTGTCCAAGAAACTGGGAAGTACAGCTGCTTTAACCAGTGTGAGTGCAAAGACATCCGGGAGGCGATTAAACCTTGGGCTGAAGTCTTAGCAGAAAGAGCAGGGGTTAATTATACAACTTCCCCAAAAGCGAAAATACCCAACCCCAAGAGAATCTTGCCCAAAAGTGCGCCAATTCCAGATGGTGAATTAGCACTAGTGATGTTGACCCAAGCGGCGACTGACATACCCCAAACTCAAAACATAACTTGCAAGCTACCCAAGGGTATACCAGGGAATGCAAGACAAACAATCTACCCTTACTCACAAAACCAATGGGTAATTCGCTATGAATGGGCGGATTACATCAAAGAGAAGGGTTATGATAAATCCTTCCGCCAATGGCACAGGCTCCCGGACGGCACTCCAGAGATGAGAAAAGGGGATGAACCCTGGAAAGCTTACCGCATTGATGAAGCGATCGCTGCTAGTAAATCTGTACAAGGAACCCCGGCACTACTCCAACACGAAGGGGAGGGGTGCGTAGAAGTTGGTCGAGAGCATGGGCTAGCTGGATTTACGTTCCAAGGTAGCGCCTGGGACAAAAAATCAATCCTGCCAGAATACCAACTTATCAAGGATTCAGGCATAGGATTAATCATTTTTCTACATGACCCAGACGACACTGGGCTAAAGAAACTCCAGACCTGCCAGGACTGTGCAGCCGAGGTGGGGATTGGATTTATTGGAATTAACCCTCACGACATCTGCCCCGATTTACCATATAAATCAAGTGACATCAAAGAAATCTTGGGGCAGATGGAAACACCAGAATTTATCCGCAGGTTAGAGCAGGAGATCCACGCGGCTGTGGCAAAGCGATGCCTACAGCAAGCTGCGCTAACGCAACAAGCAGAGGTAGATGTCGTTGATGATGATGCCCAAAATCCGGTTGTAGCCTTTACCCAGCAAGCTTTTCAAGCTCTCTACGGAGATAAGAACTGGATTTGTGCTGCTGATAAGCTTTACTACCACACTGGCAATCACTATAAACACTCTCCAGATTCCACAGAACGCAAAAGAATTTATGATTTTTGTAATTCTTTTGTGGTCGAGAACGAGCAGGGTAAAAAGTCTTGTCCCTATGCTTCACCCAGTTCAGTTAAAAAGGTTCTGGAATGGGCGAAAATGGGAACAGAAATTGACCCAGAACTAATTAATCCTCCTGGGGTAAATTGCACTAATGGGATAGTTAGGGTTGAGTGGGAAGGCAGAGATTTTACAGTAAAACTAAACCCCCACACACCCCAAGACTACTATATTTATGAACCATTAATTGAATATGACCCTAATGCTGACGATACATATTGTGAGCAACTTTTAGCTTGTTTAGACAAGCCACAACAAGAAATATTTCTTAGAAATATTGCTGCATCCCTTGACCTTCAAACTGTTAGAAAATTTAGAGGGAGAGAGGTAAAAGCAATGTTTGCAATTGGTCTTGGTTCTAATGGTAAAGATGCTCTGCGCGAGTGTGTATCAACCATTTATGGAAAGAACGGATTAACTTCTGTCTCCTTGGGTGACTTCCAATCCTACGACGAAGGCAGAAAGTTCGGACTAGCCCCACTTATATATAGTCGAGTTAACTGGGCTTCTGAAAACCCACAAACATCTAGGATTGATAGACTTCAAAGTTTAAAATTATTTGTCACTGGAGATACACTACATTGCGAACAGAAAGGGAAAGACCATATAGAATTCTCTTCTAACGCAATAGGTATTTTCAACTTAAACGAGACTCCCGCATTTCAAGGCGTAATACAAGCAATCAAAGATAGGATTGCAATTTTAGAATTCCGGAAAACCTTTGTAGATAATCCTGACCCAAATAATCCAAACGAGATAAAAGGCGACCCCCGATTCCGCTACGACCCAGAGTTTATTAGAACGCATGTTGCCCCCGCATTCCTAAATAGAATGCTAAAAGCACTCAACAACCTTATAGAGTCAGGTATCGATTATGAATGCACAACCGACGCTTTCCGCAACCTTCAGAAGGAAAATAATCATCTGTTTAATTTCATTGAAGATGAAAAACTGGGCTACGTCGAAGGTGGCGAGATGTCAGTAAGCGCTTTGTGGATGTTGCTGGAGAATTGGTATCAGCAGAATGGCACATTGACTATAGATGAAAACAACCGCAGAACGTGGATTGACCAAGTGCGACCCAGCGACAAAAACGTGAAGGGCATTAACCAAGTCAGCGCTCGAATTGCTCAACTCTTCCCCAAGGCAGTCATCGCAAGTAGGTACTGTGATGTTCGCAAAAAACAGATTCCAATACTGAAAGGCATTGGGATTTTGGGAGCTACCCGCCCCAGTTTGAGAGCTAACCGCCCCAGTTTGAGAGCTAACCGCCCCAGTTTGAGAGG
>NZ_NOLK01000217.1:0-10042 GCF_002245985.1 Nostoc sp. 'Peltigera membranacea cyanobiont' 232 | reverse complement strand
CTGACAAGAATCACATCATCTCCTTTTTTAACTTCGCCAATAATATCAACAGCGATTTTCACATCGTCACCGACAGTTTTAAAACTTTTACTATCAGGTCGCGCTAAGATAGGAAGCCCGATAACTTCATAACGCTGATATTTTAAATAATCAATAAACCGCCTTTGTCCATCATTCATAGGCGAATGAATACCAGTATAATATTTGAAATTAGTCCGAGTAGCATTTTGAGAAAGTTCTATCCGTAAAGCATCATAATCTAGCTCAATTTGCAATCCATCAACCGCAAAACTCAAATTATTACCATCTATATATACACGAGTCATAGACTCTTGAGATTGTGTCACAGATAAAACAGAATTTTTGTTCAAGTTGACCTTGATATTTTCTGGTTTTTGAGAAGCAGCTTTTTCATAAAAATCTAGTTTTTGCTCCAAAGTAGTAACTGTTGCTAAAACAACCTTTTGTTGATGCTGTAACTTTTGAATGTTAGCCAGATGAAGACGTTGACGAGTATCCTGAGTCTGAAATTTCTTACCCAGTTTATTTAGCTCGTTTTGCGTCTTTTCAAATTTAGTTTGCAGACAGATATTCTCTTGCTTAAAAGCAGTCAACTGTTTTTCCTTATCTGCATTGACTGAATTGAGTTTAACCATCACCCCTAGAGAAATAGCACCAAATCGAGTCAGTTCACCCAGGCCTCTAAGCATAGGTTGCTTGATAATTGAGCCAGTAATAATGCACCCAATAGAGAAACCTGCTGTCAGAGAAATTGCTTGATTTAGCTTCATATATTTATTTTGTGGTGTTAAATTTGCACAAAATCAAGATATCAAGTACATGGAAATCAGCCGTTCCAATCACGTCATAACTTTGTAGAGACGGCGATTTATCGCGTCTCTTGTCTTAGCCAAACAGTATTCATTGAATTCAGAATCCCAAAACAGACGAGGAAAGTACCCTTTCCAAGCATAGGTTTTAATAATTGACATACAAGCACAAACCCAAAAGCAATTCTTGCAATATATGGTAACAACTCGCCGCGTCATGATTCTTGCAGATGGTGATAATACCTTCTTAGCAGCACAAAGTTTTAATAGAAAAATAGACTGGCCAAAAATCCGTGACTATCTAGCCGACCCAAAAGAAGGAAGAGAACTAATTGAAATGGTGATTTATGTCGGTTTACCTCCAGCTAGAGAACGATTTGAAGAACAGCGAAAAACTAAAGAAAAATTTGTTTATTGGGCAAGAAGTAACGGTTTTCTAGTCGTTTCAAAAGAAGGTAAAGCCAAAGGAGATGATTACGAAACCAATATAGATGTTGTCATGGCTATGGATGCAATCCAATTAGCTTTAGAAGTTAAACCAGACATTGTTGTTTTAGTAACGGGAGATTCTGATTTTGCTTATTTAGCAGAGAAACTCAGAAGACGCGGGATACGAGTTGAAGTTGCTTCCGTAGAACAATCTTTAGGTAGTGAGTTAAAAAACTCTGCCAATAGTGTTGTTGATTTGATTGAAGTATTTGATAAATTTAACGCCCAAAATGGAAATCAAAATCTTCATCGAATTGGTAACTCGAATGTTTTTGATTAAGTAGTTATTAGTCATTTATCCAAATTCAATCAATGGGAGAATCATGCAAACAGTTAATGGAAAGTTAATCACGAAAGAGCAAGGTCAAATAGATGAAATACAACAGCAAACGGAAGGCATCATTCAACGCTACCAAAATTTAGAATCGCAGTTCACAGCTATTAATCAGCAAAAAGACGCGAAATATTTGCAGGAAGTAAACACTGTAAAAGTCTACCTACAAAAGTTAGATAAAAGATTGAATCTGTTGGAGCAGAATATCTCAAATCAAGCCAAAAACTTCTTATATCTTAAGATTGGCGTTGCTATTGGATTAGTCGGCTTATGGTTCTGGTTTGGCATGAATAATCAACCTGCACACCAGGAAAATAAACCTAAGAAATATACAGAGTCTATCCAACTACACCATCACTCAAATTGACCAAAAGAATGGGATACAAATCCCATGCTTCTAGCACGGATTTAAAGTAATGAGTAATGAGTAATGAGTGGATGAAAAATGGGTATTTACTCATTACTTATTACTCATTACTCCAGAATCACCGTGCGTTCACGGCGGGGAGTATGTCAATGGTAAATTCATCCACTAATTGTAAATAAACCGAGGAGATGTCATGAGAGCAGTTATCAATGGAAAACTGACTGATTTACCAGAAGGTGTCACAGTAGAAGATTTAAGAAAGAGATTACCAGAAATTGGTAATGATGACGTGATGGAAGAAGGATTTGGTGTAACTCGACCTCTAAAAAATACAGAAGCACTCAAAGAAGGTTCAAAAGTATGGACTGTTCCCAAAATTGTTAAAGGCTCTAGAATTTAGGATTTTACATTTTAATTTTTGTTTCAAATTAGGATTAATGGTGGTGAAATATGACAGTGACAATTAATCAAGAAAAATCCGGGTTTAAAGCAACTGCAAGATTGCTAGAAGAACTCAACATTTTAGAAAAGGTTGCCAAGAATATTATTGTTGGTAGCAAGACTATTAGCAATATGAAATATACAGCTATTTTAGTTAAAGGGATGCCGTTATCATCAAAAAAATTCACTGTTTCTAATAGTGATGTTTTGTTCTTATTACCACTAGATTATCCCAGACTTCCCCCCATTGGTTGCTATCTTAACTACCCTTGGAATACGACAGGAGAAGGAGACCATCACTTTACCAGACAAAGTTACTATGGAGCGCCATTTTTAAGCGATGAAGGATGGTACTGGTATTGCGTTGGACTGGGTGGAGGATTCAATCGAGAGGTTTGGCTCAATTCTTGGAAACCCACCAATCAGGCTGATAAAGGACATAATCTAGCTACATTATTTATCACTGCACGTCACGCAATTAACAGCGATGAGTAATTTGTCATTTGTCATTTGTCATTTGTCATTTGTCATTTGTCATTTGTTATTGGTCATTCTTTCTCAATTAATAACTAAGTAGTGGAGTGTAATTAAATATCAGATAATAACCTTACCTTCAATCCCTCTCCTTAGTAAGACTACCCTATACAAGTCCTTCTGACCCACTCTAACCCCCCCTTGGTAAGGGGGAGAACCGGATATTTCACCCCTATACCCTTCTTTTTGACTCACTTAATTTGGAATTAAACATCACTCATTGAGGGTAAAAATAACATGAAAACTCAGAAGCTAGCACCAGAAATTTCTCTACATATACCCCCACAAATGTGGCAGCAGTTTCGACAATCAATCATCAAGTCTCGGACTATGAATGAAGAAGTTATTGGTTTCTTTTTCTGCAAACGTCAGCAGATA
Source organism: Nostoc sp. 'Peltigera membranacea cyanobiont' 232 (assembly GCF_002245985.1). Taxonomy (NCBI): domain Bacteria; kingdom Bacillati; phylum Cyanobacteriota; class Cyanophyceae; order Nostocales; family Nostocaceae; genus Nostoc; species Nostoc sp. 'Peltigera membranacea cyanobiont' 232. The sequence continues at coordinate 6,669 of NZ_NOLK01000217.1, read as the reverse complement.
TCAAAAAATAAAATTCGCTATATTCCGAAAGCCTGGGTTGTTCCTTTGCCTGATTGTTACGAAGGTCAATCTGCAAGTGGATTAGTGTTAACACAAAAGTTTCACTGGCATCTACTCAAAAATTACCTAAATCAGGGATTACATGTGGTACATATACATACCCATGCTGGTGATATGAGTCCTGATTTTTCCTGTGTTGATGACCGTTACGAATCGGAATATTCTCGATTTATTGCATCGAGTTTCCCTAAAAAACCTCGTTTGATTTCTGGAGTATTTGACGAGTCGTTACAACAATCTCAATTTCGGATTTGGGATAAAAAAGGAGAAAGCTATCAGAGCATTAAATGCTATCAATCATGGTTGGAACTTTCAGAAAATAGAGAACTATTGAATAATCCAAACCAGCCAAATAATATAGAGTCAATGTTTGTGCGGCAGAAGATATTTGGTAATACTTGTCAAAAGCAGCTTAATGAACTCAAAGTTACTCTCATAGGCTGCGGTGGTATTGGTTCAATTTTTGCGGAATTATTAGGTCGTTTAGGCGTGAAAAACTGGGTATTAATCGACCCAGACCGTTTAGAAACAGTTAACCTGAATCGAATGCCTGGAGCTACACAAGAAATGGCTGACCAACGATGGTATAAAGTGGATTATGTCAAGTACTTAATTAAGAAAATCTATCAAACAGGTTCTTGTGTAAAAGCTATACCAACATCAATTGAACATGAATTAGCTCAACAAGAAATTGCTTCTTCCGATTTAATTGTTGTGGCTACAGACAATCATCTTTCTCGCCAAGTCGCCCAAGAAATAGCCTTGGAATATATGCGTCCTTTAGTTTGTCTTGGTACTCATATAGATGTTAATAAATTTGATAATACACCACGAATGTATTGTCGTGTTACTGTTCCGCCTTTGGGAGGTGGTTGGTGTTTGATGTGTGGGAACATTATTAATTTGCAAAGAGCAGCTTTAGAATCTGCACCTATTGAGATTAATCAAATGGCTGCTAATGGTGGTTATTTAGAAGGTATTAATGACCCCTCTGTTTTTTGGTTAAATAGCATTTGTGCTAGTACAGGCGTTGGCATAATTCATGGGATAGTGAGTGGTTTTCTAAATTTAGATGCTGGAATTGACTGGATTTATGAGTTTCCTGGTTCTGTTTGGCATAAAACAAATATAGAGCATTTAGAAACTCCTGATTGTTATTTTTGCTCATCAGCACTTGATTAAACAACAATTTCCCCTGCATTAATGCAGGGGAACAATTCAGTATTCGATAGTTGGTATATAAAAGAGGATAGATTTAAATACTGCTTGGTTAAGCCGAAAAAATAAAAATATGTAGGTTGGATTTAGGAACGAAACCCAACCTACAAATATTGTTAACCGAGCAGTATTGAGATAGATTTTATTCTCTAATTAATTTCATCACCTGTTCTACTAATTCCTGCGGTGCAGTTTCAGTTTCACCATAACGCCAAGGTCCTGCAATTATTTCTAAGTATGGTTCTCTATTGACGATTTTTACCTTTTTATCTTCAACGCTGTGGATTACTGCTAAAGGAATCAATTCCTCTTCAGTGTCAGTTTTGACTATTTGGAAGAATTTATGCCATTCGTCTACAGCCTCTTTAGAGTTACTAATAATAATGTAGTGAGTACAACTAGGCAACAATATTTTATCAGCTTCTCTGGGCATACCGCCTAGATCCACTAACACTAAATCTGTATATCTGCGAATTTCTTTGATTACTTCAGCTTGCTGAGAGAAATATTCTGCTGTATTCTCAGGCTTTTTGCGGCGTCCAGCAATTTTTGATAGTTCATTGGCTAGTTCTGGATTTGTACGCATCATCTGAGCAAACCAATCTCCTTCGCCATCCCATGTTGTTCGATGTAAATAAACTTTATTGTTCCAACCCATCTTTACTAGGGTTTCTTTCAAGGTGTAACCAAGAAGACTTTTACCACTATTCGGGGGGCCACCAAATACGATCGCGGGACAAGGCGATTTTGGTACTAACTTAAATTTATCACCTGGGACAAGTTTTGGACACTGGCTAACAACAACAACCGCTTCAGTAGTTCTTATGTTGTAGCAAGCTACCCATGAGGCTTGCTGACAACGCATCACTAAGTGAGTATAAAGCCATACCGGGGCTTGTCCCCATAAAACTATCTCTCTATTCCAGTTCAAATCACTAGGTAGAGTCAGTGAATCTAAAACTTGAGGGGAAATATCGACAGCATGAATTAATAAACACTGATAGCGATCGCCATCAACGGTAATTACTTCATTAACTTTTAATTCTAAATTACCATTGAGCAAATTGTTCTTCGTAGAGCCTTGAATTTGTCCTACTTCTACTGTCGGTGTCTGACTATGTACGACTATTGCGCCTTCAAGCTGAGGATAATAGCAGCCTACCCAAGCAGCATTCTGGCATTGATAAGCTAAGTAGCTGTAGAACCAGTTAGGGGCTTTACCATCAATGACTACTCCATAATTAAAGTCTATACCTTCTGGTAACTCTAATTTTTTTAGTATTTCTGCTGGAAGTTGATTTTCATAAGGAATTTCAATCTTTTGGTAAAATTCCCCCTCTGCATCATACTCATAAATCAGTTTAAGTGTCATTGATTAATTCCTTAACTTAGTTAACTGACTGGATTGACTATTGAGAGGATACCCAGATGATGGAAGATCGCCTTTCCGCTATTGGTGATAATAAATATAGCGATAAAAACATTTAGGTGTAAGGTTTATGTCTGCTAACTCTAATCAAATTTTTGATTATCCTCCAACCGTGGAATTACTAAGGAGTTTTTTGCCCTCCAAAGCAGTTTTATTAGAAGAAAATGCTTTGAAGAAAACGTGGAGAATATACATATATTTAAAAACTATATATGGTGATGGTATTAGTTTAGGAAATGATAAATATATTAACTCGCCTTTGGCTGGGAAAGATGCCACTTATGAGTTTAGTTTTTTAGAGTGGTTGAGCGAGCTTGAACTTTGCTTATCAAATCAGATACCAAAGCAGCTGAATCAGCCTAAGGTAAACAGTAATTCCAATAAAAAGCAAGAAAAAGCAGAACAACGAGATAAGGCAAAAGAAAATATCTATTTACTGCAACAACTTACTATTGAAGATATTTGGTATCAGATGTTTTATCTCCAAGAAGAACGAGACAAATGGATCGATGATTTTAAATATTTCTACAAAATTTCTGAGGCGGAAATTCAGCACTTATTACAGCTTCGCCCCTTCGATAGTCAAGGCGATAATTTCACAAATCAGACTCGTCTTTATCGGTTAGACTTCCAAATTAGTCTGGCTAATGCTGAAAAAACTCACTGGCTTAAAGCAATTTATGATTCGGATCAAAAACTAACAGGTAATTATTTTAAGGTCGATTCTTGGTTGCAGTTAATTCCTGAATTATTACAGGAAAATAATCATCAACGATTGAATAGCGAAGTCAATTCTGAGTATATAAATAATGAAGAACTGGCAGATTTTATTACTAGATTTGCTAAGAATACTCAAAAAAGACTACTTTTTGCGGCTGAATTTATTATGTCAGCAAACATTAAAAAGCAAAAATATAATGCTTTGATTAACACATTAGAATTGAATTGGTCTAAATCCGATTGTGTCAAGCCTTTAAAGATAACCTACAAGAAATTTCAAACCTCTCCAGTAATCACTACTATCATTTTTCCGGTAATTTTTTACTACATCAAACGTGGCCCTTATCTTTATGCCATTCGTCCTACAGAATTTGAGGATGAAAAATACTACTGGGAAGGTTATCGGTTAGATCGAATTCTGGATGTAGAAATATTAAATTGGGATAATCAACAGATTCCAGTCAAGTTACGCGAACTCAACGATGAAAATGAATTACCCACTCCTGAAGACGTAGAAGATTCTTTAGATGCTGATACTTTGGGTTATGCCTTTTGGAAAACTCAAAAAATGATGTTTGTGAGATTTGAACGCAATCATTATAGAAATTATATCCAGGATACTTCGCGGCAGAAAATATTCAAAGAAATTAACTTCCAAAACTTTCAGGAACTTAATAGCGATTTAGAGAGATTTTTCAATAACAAAGAGATTACCCTAATATTACAGTCTTTGCGGAGAGAGATTAATGAGAAATATGTCTTTTGTATAGCCAAGTTTTACGAAGAAGATATTGATGTTTTTTTGCGAATTTTAATTTGGGGTAAAAATGTCAAGGTTATTTTACCTTCTGAATTGAAAGATAAAATCTTTCAAGAGATTCAATCCACGATGAAACAGTATCAAGATAAATAGAAAGTGTGTACAGTGAAGAGGTTAGAGAGATGAATTTGAATTCTATTAACAAACCAAAGCTAACTAATCGTTTTGAAGAAGCATTAGTGTATGCAACTCAACTTCATGCTGAACAAGTGAGAAGAATTAGCGGTGTTCCTTACATTAGTCATTTGCTCAGTGTGACTGCATTGGTTCTAGAAGATGGGGGTAGTGAAGATGAAGCGATCGCAGCCTTACTCCATGATGCCATAGAAGATCAGGGTGGGAGAAGGATTGGTGAATTTATTCGTCAAAAATTTGGCGACAAAGTAGCAGATATTGTAGAAAGTTGCACCGAATCTGATATTGTTCCTCCCCCCCCTTGGAAAGAACGTAAACAAAAATATCTAGAAAACATTTCTCAGGGTTCACCAGAGGTTCTCAGGGTAGCACTCGCTGACAAAGTACACAACGCACGCTCAAATTTGACTGAATGGGATGTTTATGGAGATAAAGCTTGGAATCAAGAACAACGCCAGAGAACTCTTTGGTTTTATCGCTCAGTTATAGCCGTGGCGCAAACATTGACAGATTCCAGACTTTTAGAAGAATTAAGACGAATTGTGAAGCAATTAGAAGCTTTTGAGTAAGGACAAATAGAGTCACCCGCCTAGAACTAAAGTGTACTTCAGTAGACTAAAGATTTTTAGGTATATTTAGTCATCTTCAGATCACACCTATGAGCATGGAAATTCCCGTTTCCTAGAGGATGTCAAACTTGAAGAATAATTCAGAATTCTCAAAATTTAGGAGACAGCGATTATGAAACACTCTTTGCGTAAACAATCAAAAGAACGTTTTCCTATCTCTATTGAGCAGGTGCAGCAAGAAGTACCTTTCTGGAAATCTCCGTTAACTTGGCTTTGCGCTGTTGGTGGTGCGTTGCTAATTGGAGTTCCTCTGCTTATGGACGGGTTAACCCATCGGGTGAATAGTGGCTTCTTGGTGGATGTATCTCTGTCAAACCAACCTTACCAAACTTCCCTAGAGGGGCTTTGTCGCCAATATGTAGAGCATTTGGTGGAGGGTGATGTGCGTATTTTAGGGAAGTTTGCAGACCGGGTGACAATATTGAACAATCAGGAGTTTCAAGAGCGCGATCGCCTTTCCATACAAAACCAATGTAAACAGATTACCATACAGCCATCGGGAATTGGTCGAGTTCCTGGAACATCGTTAGTTGAGGCGCTCTCTCGTTTAGAAACGGAGATTGGGCATCAACAAAGCCAAGGTAATACTCGACCTGTGGCGGCGGTAGTCGTTATCCAAGCTGCCGAACTTGTCAATCACCAACAACAAGATTTTAGTGTGATTAAATCAAAGATTGAGTCCATTATCCACAAAGGTGGTGCAGTAGCGATTATTGGCGCGGATGTCGATTTACAGAGCCAATTAAGCCACCAGCTTAGTTCGGTTAAAAATACTCAAATTTGTACCTACTCTGACGGTCAAGCTTGTCTCGATTGGCTATTCCAAATCGCGCGGAAATAGACCTTTCCTAGTAGTGATTAAGATAATTGGAGTAGTTACAGGAACAAAGAAATGATCCCAGAAATCCCACCAAACCGCAAAGATAGACTTGAGCGCTGGCTGAAAATTTCGCCAAGAATTTTGTTCAGAATGCCAGACTTTGATAGAGCAAATATCATCGCAGCAATTAAAGAATATGCCGAATATAATTTAGCGAATTCGCAAATTGCTAAATATGATGCTGTGCGCTCTCGCCGGTTATCACGAAATAACCGACAGATTACCCAATTTATTGTTATTTTAGCAGGGGCTTTGACTTTTTCTGTAGCCCCTCAATTACTTGCTAAACAAGCAGGACGAGGCCCTTGGGCAATATCGGCGGGTTTGTTAGGCGGCGGATTAGCCAGTTTTTATGCTCATAGCAATGCAACTAAAGTGCTAACAGGAATTAAGCTGAAAAACAGCACCCAAAATACTCGCAAAACCATTTTAGATAACACAAAGTAAGGAGATTTTATGCTGGAAGAGAATTTTAATCAGTTTGAGCAAACCCTGGAAGACGTATATACTCAAAGTCAAAGTGAAAGGCTGAATGAGATTGAGGGAATCCATGATAGTAAACCAGAGAAAGAGGCACTGGTTATTAGTATATCCCTCAGTATTATTGAAGCAGGAGTTGCCTTTTATATGATTGCCTCGGCTGGTGTTTTTATTGCTTCAATGGTGAGCTTATTTCCTGTGGCTTTGCTTTGGGCGATCGCTAACCACCATGCCGATCAGGTAGAACTACCAGAAGCTTACGACGAACTAGTAGAAAAATATTATGCAACACTTCAAT
>NZ_NOLK01000216.1:0-10499 GCF_002245985.1 Nostoc sp. 'Peltigera membranacea cyanobiont' 232 | reverse complement strand
CTGCTCCCCTGCTCCCCTGCACAAGCACAGGCTTTGAGCATCGGTGAGAAATCCGGGCGTAGACTCCTTGTTTCTCGAATGTCCTTTTATAGATGGCGTGAAAAGTTGTTCCTTTTCAAGATCATAAAGCTCAGGCACTCTCAAGCATTTTTCTTCAAGTTCAGGAATGCACAAAGCCTCAGAAAGATACTTGACATTAACAGTGACATCCGGCTGGTACTTGCTTAACCCCCATTTTTTAGCCCGATACGAGCGCTTGTAATCAGCAAGTGATTTAGCATCATCGATGATTGCGGTCAGTAGAGCGTTAGCATCTTCGCCCCGTGCTACAACAAAATCGTCAACACCTTTCTCTTGCCCACGCGCCCGTTCCAAATTCCCGGAAGTGCGATCGCTACAAACCCCAGACTCAGCAAGCAAGCAGCTTTTTTTTCCCCTTCGCATAAGATAATCGGAATCTCTGGGTGTTGCTTTATCCACTCCCAAAATATTAGTGGATTGAGTTGATCCAGTAAGCGCAATGCTAAAAGTGAATGATAGCGCTTAATTAAATAACGCTTTGCAACTTTGTCCCAGATGGGGGTAGCGACATCAAAGTAGGTAACACGGTTGGGGGTTTTGGGGGGCGACTCGTATTTGACGGGTTTCCCTTTTTGCCAATCAATGCGAGGAAAGTTGGGCTTATTAAACTCAACGAATCTGTCACCAGATCCGTTGGTCTTCAGAACCGGACATGAGACTTTCACCTCATCCGGCTCCTCAATGACTTGACTCAAATTATGAGTACCTCTAACTACTACTGACTACCTTCGTCTTCAGCTAATTTACTTAGCCGTGCGTTTGGATTGTCGTTTGCAGTTTTACTATCATGGCAGTGACGATGTAATGCTTGGAGGTTGGCGTATGTATCCAAACCATCTTTTGATTTGGGAATAATATGGTCAACTTCGATTAAATCGTCTTCCCTAAAGTACAATTCGCAGTGAGCGCATTTCCCTTGTTGCTTCTTGAGTAACGTTGCTACTCTTGTTGGTACTAGGGGATTTGAACCCTTTCTAGAACTCCAGTATTTCAGGTTTCCATCGAATGGGGATGCTGTGCCCTTAACTTTTACGTGCCTCACAATCTTTTTGTGTGAGTGCCTTGTTAGGGGCATTGTGACCAAACCATCTCTGGTTACTGAGAATACCCAATTGTCGCCACCTACCGGATGCCAGTATTTACTAGCAATCCATGCATGAGATTTTCCTGGGTGGCGACGTTTTGCCCATCTGGAGAGCTTTTGATACACCATATTGTCAAGCGTTGAGAATGTTTCTTTACTTACAGATGTTGAGTAATAATTCACCCATCCCCTAATTACAGGGTTGAGTCTCATTATTAATGCCTCAATAGGTGCTGATTTGTGAGCATCGATAATCTCAGCTAGAGCGTCGTAGTGGATCTTTTTTGCTTTCTTACTGGGCTTTATGAGAGTCTTAAATCCTAGCTTTTCTCCGTGGGCGGTTTTACCAGACTTGTTCCATCCAACTTCGTATTGCCTCACATTGAATCCCAGGAAGTCAAATCCTACCTCCGAAGCGAATTTGGTTTCTGGACTTCTGTGGGTTTTTCCAAGGTTTATATCAAAGGAAAAACGCATAGGCATTTCTCTTTTGTACTTTTCGTTAGGTATTTCTAGAGTGTGGCTGATTCTGGTTTTGCTAGGACTTAATTCCAGACCCATGTTTGCTAACCACGATTTTAGCTTTTCTTGCACTTCAATTATTTGAATTGCCTTTGGTGCTAGGATTACAAAGTCATCGGCATATCTTATTAAAGATATGGCACTTTGATTTTTGCTCTTCTCTCCTGGTAATTGCGTTGCATATTCTTTTACTAGTTCTTCCATCCCATGCAGGGCGATGTTAGCTAGTAGTGGGGATAATACGCCGCCTTGGGGAGTACCAACATTTGTATCAGATAACTGCCTATTATCCATTACACCTGCTTTCAACCATGCTTTGATTACTCTCCGCATTGTTGGGAATGTATTGATTTTGTTCAGCAGTTTTTCGTGGTTAATCTTATCGAAGCATTTTGAAATATCGGCATCTAAAACCCATTTATTGGATTTGTTGATGCTATTAAATATTGCTTCGACTGCATCATGGGCGCTGCGTCCTGGTCGGAAGCCATAGCTATTTGGCTCAAAATGCGCCTCCCATTCTGGTTCAAGAGCCAGTTTGACAAGTGCTTGAGTCGCTCTGTCGTGCATAGTTGGAATTCCTAATGGGCGCTTATCAACTGTTCCAGGCTTGGGAATCCAGACCCTTCTAGTTGCGCTAACTTTTTGGTTTAGCTTTAAGCTCAGTACCAAAGTCAGCCGAGCCTTGGGAGTTAACGATTTTACGCCGTCAACGCCTGCGGTTTTCTTTCCTTGGTTATCCTGGGTTACTTTGCGGACAGATAAAGCTTTTCCTGACCAAGACCTCATCAAGGTCTTTTGGAGTCTGCGAACTACTTTGGTATCACCACGATTAGAGGCAAGAAATATTCTTTTCTGAAGCTTGAATACATTACGTTCCAGCTTTCGCCAGGGTATTGTATTCCATTCCACCATCTGCAAACGCAGTGTTTTAGACATTTGTACTTCCTATTAAGACCATTTCTGACAAATCATCGTGAGTACGTCGGCATATCTTGACCATTACAGTCAAGCCTTCGCTTCTTACTCAATCTCGCCCGTTAGTGCATCCGGTTAGCACCTACTCAGGTATTCGACCACCTGAGAGCAGATAACGGGTTACTTCGTTCCGAATAACAATACTGATATCTTTAGAGTGACACTATTCACCGGGTTTAGTGGGGGTGCTTATTGGTCAGAGGACTATCTGCCAATCCCTATCCTTTACCTTTTGGTGTAGCGTTTCAGCCTGATTGCGCTACTTGTGGCTAACGATGATTCAAACGTGTCTTTAAGCAGTCGCTTTACTCATGGATATCTTGCTTGGCGATTACCGAGTTAGGCTCCCAGTATTTCCGCCTTTTATTCCCGCTTTACCGATTGATGGCTAGTCGCTACAGTAGGGAAAATGCTTTCACCTCAGCACTTGAGGGGTAGGTTTTTCACCTACATTGTTATTCAGTTATCTAGGCTTGAACCTAGCGACTAATCCCCTGGAATCCTTATGGATTCTAGTTTCTAGTCAACGAATCGCACGATCCTTCCCCACTCCATTGGTTGCCAGTTTTTGAATGGGTCAAGTGACTGAATCCACGTCCCACCTAGTAATAGATGTTGATATTGCCTTATGTATCTATCCGTGACCCGACCCGCATTCTTGCGTGGGATTTTATCAGATATGAACAGAAAATCATAAACTGATTCTCCCTCTACATGGAAAAAGTTGCGCTCAATCAACGCCGGATGAATGGCGCTACCAGTTAACAACTCATGGTACTCGGCAGCCGTGAGATTGTTTGGGTAAACAATAGGGTGTTCGCTCTGCTCAACTGATACCTTGCAATCTGGTTTAGGCTCGAATGGCTCAAAGTTGCCACTCTTAATTGCATTTTTATTTGTATTCACATTTTTTCCTAAATTTTTCCATGACAATGTGAGCGACATTGCACCTATACCGCAGCCAACATTAAATTGCATAAAGGCAGGGCTGTACTGCGGGAGCAGAACCCGTAGGGCTGTCCTTACTACAAGCGAATCAACCTGGAAAAATAAATGACGATTAGCTTAAGTGTTTACTGTTGACTGTTCACTGTTTTTTTGGGCTTGTGTAATTAAATCAGTCTCCTGGGTGGTAAGTTCAGCCCAGTAGTCAAGTTTTATCACCTCGTATTTCTCAGCCACAGCCCAAAACTCCTGCCATGTAAACTCAAGACGAGCAAGTACTTGCCTAATTTCACTAACCGCCTGGGGTAATAGTTGTAATTGCTCCGTCCTTGTTGCGATCGCCTCCTGTGTGGGACTAGTACCCAAAATTATCGCCGCCGCTTCGAGCGCTTGGGTGTTGTTCATGGCAACGCTCAGGTTTTTCAGTGCCATGCCCATGAGCCGTAGACATTCAGTTGCATTTTCTTTGGGGGGTTCGGCTGCAAGAGATCGCAGATCAATGGTTTTTTCTAACGCCTCTTTGACTTGCTTGTTCAAAACTTTGGTAGCCTGTTGGGTCATGGTATTCCCCCACTGCTGTTGAGGGCGTTCCTGTAAGGCGTGTTCTAGTTCCTGGATACGTTGGTGGAGTTGCTGATTCTCTATCTTGAGCTTTCTCAACCCCTCCATCTCATCTAACCGTTGCTGCAACTGGATATTCTGCTCTTTCTGCTGCTTGTACAGGAAATGCATAGATTGGATTTGCTCACTTACTTGGGCTTCGGCTCTAGCCGACACCTCTGCTTGTAGCCCAATTCTCAATTCCTGCTCCAAGCGCTCTAACTCAAGTTTGTGTTGCTCTTTGAGTGCTGCGATCGCTTCGGTGTATTCTGGTGGATATGTGCGCTGACTTGATTGAGACACAATTGCAGCATCCAAATCAGTGTTGTTTACCAGCAGCCTTTCACCATCAGAGAAGCTAACAATCTGCTGGGAATTATTCGGTGCGTCTGCACAAATCAGTCCCGATTCCCCATAACAGGGATGTTCTGGTGATGAAATTGTGATGACATTTTTCGGAACCAATGGTTCCTCATGGAATGGCTTTTTCCCTCTTGGCATTGGGGCAACTTGATTTGCCGCAGCAGCGAAATCTGATTCAGTTGGGTCTGGGTTTGATTCCAAAGCCAGTGTTATAGCAGCAATAAGTTTTTCTGGTTCTTTGGCTAACCTCAAAAGAGGACGGGCTTGGCGCTCATTTTTAATCTGTGACCCCAACTCCCCTGCTGCAACAATAACTTTTGATGCCCCTAAGAGTTGATTTATACGCCGATAGCCGCCATATACATGCAATTCGCCTTGACAATATTGTTCAAAGTTTTTGTACCCAGCGATTTTGTACATCCGCTCGTCATGCATGATGCGAAAGAGTTCTACTGCTTGCAACTCAAATTGGTCTATGGCAGCGAAGGTGTCTTTGATACTGCTATTAAGATCATCGTAATGAAGTGCTGATTTGGTTTCTTCTCTATCTAGTGTCAGCATATTTCTCTCCCGTCATTAGCACAAGGAGAGGGGTTTGAAAAAAATTTTGATGTCACCTTAATCCCGACACCAAGGTGTATTGGGCATAAGTCATTTTTCACGATATTTTTCCCTGATAACTTGGTTGACAAGCTTCAGAGGGGGTTGTATGAGTTATCAGTCAACAGTTGAAAGTTATCAAGGACTGTAAATCCCAACTGATAACTAGTAATTGGTAACTGTTACTCGCGCTGCTACTGCTTTTAGCTACAAAATTCGGGATATTTCTTAATCAAACTTAAGTTTACCTAAAAATGATGAATTTCGACAGCAAAAACACACCGCAAGGAATGGACTTTCCAAGCGGCAGATCCTATAATGGATCTGGTAGCGCGGTAAAAACTCTCGGACAAATTTAGTAGTCGTCTTGGTCGCCAAACTTCAACGACAATTTCTTTTGTTCCTTCGAGATCAACCCCGCTCTGAGGTTATATGGAATTTAAGACCCGCACAAAGCGCTACTCCTTAGTGGCGCTTTGTACGTTAAATTTTCGTACTCTTGTATCTTCACCTCCATACCTCCTTTCAATTAGCTTGATTTTACATAACTTTCCGTATCTAGGGAGATTCTGATTTTTGTTTCATTCCTCCATATTTACCGATGTTTATTCCAGCTTACCCTGATTGGGTAATCACTTTTTCAAGAAGCAGCACCTACCGCAGAGGTCGTTTCTGCCTTGGGCTTGCGCTCGAAAACTTGTATGCTGGGTTCTTCTAACACGAACCCATGCTCAGTTGACTGACCGAGTTTACCTGTGTAGACGCTTCGCTGCTTGTCGTTAGACATCGCTGGCATCCACTGTAGGTAATTACTAGCGGCATCGGTCAGTTTCTTATAAATTTTTGGTTTAACTGTGATTGTTCTGATGCGTCCGTCACAGTCTAGGTCAAACTTTTGCCAAGCGTTCTCTACGGTCTTGGGTTGTGGCAGTTCATTGATTTTAATTGTGATTTTTAGTTTGCCTGCAATCATAGCTACCTCTGTTAAAATGTGAGCGCTAATTCTGGTGAAGCATTAGATGTATCCACCAGTCCTGGTATATTTTTACTAATATATTTTTTGACTATAGGTTGAAGAGTAAAACTACTTTCTTCAGAAGCAGAATCCTTAATAATTTCAATTAAAAACTGCTTTTCTAACCCTTCTAATGCTGTAATTAAATCTGATATTGATAACGATATTGATTCCTTTTGATTCAAGCCATTTAATAAGCTAGTAAACTTAACAGGTTTCGAGTTTAAAGTTAACTCTTCTGCTATATAAATCATAATTTGTTGTTGAATTTTACTCAATAAGTAACCAAAGGCTTTATCAAGCATTGCTTGAAATTGGCTACTGAAAAGCGTAGTTCTATTTTCAAAAAACTTTTGAACACTTCCGCCAAAAAAGTGGTGAATTCGGGTAACTACCGTCTTTAGTTCTAAAGGATTGCCGTAGTAAATTTTAATTAATTCGTTGCATTTCTCTTCGTCATCCAATCCTTGATCAAATAGAAGTTGCATCGCAGGATCAGTCTCTAAACCTTTTATTTTTAGATATTGAATAGAACGTCCTGCTATTATAAGATCCTCAAATTCATCAGGAAAGACTCGATTAGTTAAGAGCAAGCAGCTTTGATTCATTTCCTCTATTAATCTGCGAAAAAATAGTTTGTACTCTAAGTGTTGCTCTAAATTAGTTGTTTCAAACAAGGAATCAGATTCATCCAATACCAAAAAACATCGGCGCGATTGCATCTGCTTGATCAATGCTGAAACCATTGCTTGAGTAAATTTAGGTGAGTCTAGCTTAGGCTCTAAAGGTTGGATTAGCTCTATTAGCTCGGCTATAAAGTCTTGAAACAGTGGTGCATGGGCAACTGATTTCCAAATTATGCAATCAAATTTGGGTTTTGATTCAACACTAATCTCTTGTATTAGCTTTGCAGCTAATGCAGTTTTACCAATGCCTGCTACCCCTACTAACGATACGCAGCGTTGCTTTATTATTAATTCTTTTAAGCAAGATAATTCTCCTGCGCGTCCATAAAAACTTGAGATGTCAGGAGGTTTACTTCCTATAATTTGTATCTGATTTTTAAGAGGGGAGCTTTTTTCTTCACTAGTAAAAGCAGATTGAGCATAATACTCTTGTGCAACTTGCTCTAAAAAATTACGTACATTCTTTTTAGTAACTCGCTTGCCATTTCCAATTGTTTTTGTGAGTATATCCCATAACCGAGTAGCTACACCTCGTTGTAAGTAATTGACGCTATAAGCTGAATTTTCTGCTATCTCTACAAACTCACGGTTATGCCACGCTCCCCTCATAATAAGTATCTCTGGTTGAGATAAGTATCTACCTCTTTTGGCAAGCACTAAATCATTGACTATTACTAAAGTTTCATCAAAACTTACTGTCACAGAAGAGTGTTTTTGCCCTAAAATATCTTGTTTCTTTGAAGCAAGGGGAGAATAATAGACTGGTGATTTTAGTATCTGGACAGCATTAGAATCCATAGTTATACTCATTCTGTTGTTCGAGCGACCAACCCCATACGCTTTTTCTCAATGCAACCGCCAACTAATAGTATCAAATATAACTCAGGAATACTTGATTTCTCTACTTAATAGCTGTTTGCTCCAAACAAATAATAACTCAAGTCACCAATTATGCAAAGGGGACGAAAGATAGAGTAGAATCATTACTTACGTACATCTGGAAAAAGTAGCTAATAAAACTACTGCCGTCACTAGATCGCAGTAGCAGTTATCAAATGGATTACTTTAAATGCTGCTGTTAAACTACTACCGATACACAAATATTAACAACTTTCCTAGTTATTCTTTATTTTTAAGTTATAAAATATACTTTATTTATTGAAAATGACTACTCAAAATTTTAAATCTTCACTTACATTATCGTTGATAGGAAGAAAGACTAGATTTAGGGTAGGTAGTTTATATCTGGCTATCCTCCTGCGAATGTGAGTTACTGTATAAATCCACTATGCGAGCAACGTCAAAATCCTAAAGGCATTGTAGAATGTCTTTTTTGTGGTACTTCGCTGCTAATTAATAACCGCATCCGCTTGATTAAGCCATTAAGACCGCTGAATGAAAATCCATTCAGCTATACTGAAGTTTTTGAAGTGGAGGACGCTGGTACTCAATGGAATCCCGTCCGCAAGCAGCGAGTTATGAAAGTTCTGAAATTGAACTCGCCGAAACTGGTTGAGTTAATCGAGCGGGAATCTCTTAGTTTACGGCTAATCCATCATCCAAATATTCCCAAAAGTACTTTAGATGACTTTTTCACTTTTGTTCCTGTCAATAGTTCTTTAACCTTATATTGCTTGGTTATGGATAAAATCGAGGGACAGAATTTAGAGCAATGGATAGAATCTAATGGGCGTATTTTGCAATCTCAAGCATTAGAATGGCTAAAAGAATTAGTTGAAATTCTTGCCGCAGTACACCGTGCTAATTTTTTTCATAGAGATATTAAACCTTCTAATATAATTCTCCAGTCAAGTGGTCAATTAGCGTTAGTTGATTTTGGTGTAGCACGGCGAGTGACTAGTACTTACTTAGCTAAAATAAGCGGAAGTGGAGGAGACAGCACGTCTAGAGGAGGAAAATATGAAATTACATCTGTTGGCACACCTCGTTACTCTCCGCCAGAACAAACTGATGGACAGGCAGTACCGCAATCAGATTTTTATGCTTTGGGTCGTACTTTTGTCCATCTACTTACTGCAATTCAACTAATCGATTTACCTACGGATAAACAGACAGGAAGATTAATATGGAGAAACAAAGCACCGCAAATTGACAAACCTTTTGCTGATTTTATTGATGAGTTGACGGCTCCTTTACCAGGGCAACGTCCGCAAAGTACTGAAGTTATCCTGCAACGATTAAAATTACTTCCTCAGCAAAGTAAAATTTATAGATTAACGAGGTCTAAAACGTTCAGAGTTAGCGCAGCAATTGGATTTATGATTTTGACAGTCTTTGTGACTTTCAAAGTATTATTACCATTAAGAGCTAAATATTTACTGTCTCAAGGGGAAAAGGCTGAGGCAGCAAATAATTTTCAGACCGCACAAGAGTTTTTTGACTCAGCTATAAAAATTAATCCTCAAGCCAGATACATAATTTCCAAATTTTATTTTGAAAAAGGACTTCGTAGTACGAAGAGTCTAGAATTAGCTAAAAGATACTATGAATTAGCAATTAAATATAATCACACAAATGTAGAATCATATAATAATTTAGGTATTGTGTGTAAACAATTACAAGATTCTGGGTGTGTAATAGATAGTTATGAAAAGGCTTTTAAGTTAACCTCTGATAATTGGGAAGGGCATTATGGATTGGGAACTTACTACGATGAACGAATGAAATATGATTTAGCAGAGCAACAATACCAGTTAGCCATAAAAATTAATAGACAAGCGATAATTGCTATCAATAATTTATCTAGAGTAAAAATTCTACAAGGTGATTATAATACAGCAATTTCTCTCGCCCAAGGAGGACTACAAAAAACTACAAATTTCAGATGGCAAGCAGTTTTGTATAAAAATTTAGGTTGGGCAAAATTTGAGCAGAAGAAATATAGCGAGGCGAAGCGATATTTAGAGAAAGCGAAAGAATTAGATATCCAAAGAACATCTACCCACTGTTTGCTGGCAAAAGTGGAGGGAATTTTAGGTGATTTTGATAACTCTTGGCTTTCCTGGGAAGCCTGTTTGCTAACTGAATCTAGAGAACCAGAGGTTTTCATCTGGCGAGCCGAAATAATAGAAAGAATTAGACAAAAAGCTCCTAATTTAATTGAAGATTAAGCTTCTTGAATTTAATAGCGTCTCAATAGTAACAAATTATTATTAGAATTTACAACCCTAAACACCTTTTTTTATCTCTCTAATTCTTGTATGCTATTAACTTGCATATAACTATATAAAACTTTTGATGCTAAGTACACACAGACAAAAGAACAAAATTGGGAGAAAAGTCTACATCTCCCAAATTTTAGTAGTTGCATCAACGATACTTCTTCTAGGTTGGAGTAATGCGTGGGGTCAGGTAAAGCCAGAAGCAAAACGTAGGTGTAAGGTTATTGGTCGAGTTACTAACGTGAGCGATCTTCGCTGGCGAGTAAATAGCTTATTGTGTTCAGGAGATCGCATTACTCCAATGAATGGACGAACAGTTATAGCGGTATGCATTTGAATGAGATACGAACTTATGTACTACAAGGATTGTGTACTGAAATTAATAGTTACCTAGAAAACTTTAGACTGGTTCTAAATATTCAGTGAAACAGTAGCAACAATGA
>NZ_NOLK01000215.1:0-10992 GCF_002245985.1 Nostoc sp. 'Peltigera membranacea cyanobiont' 232 | reverse complement strand
GGCATCGCAGTACTGATCTACCACGGTGATCGTGGAGGTAGCCGTTCTTGAACCCAATTAAATACCCTTGCTAAGTTAAACTCTTAGTAACTAATTATACTCTCATGAGAGTAATAAAAGAGCGTTAGTGAAGATTAAGGCATTTACCAAGGCTTTTTTGACAATAATCGCTCATTCAGTAAGTTGCTTTTATCTTCATTGAGCGAGCGCAAAACTTGTTGCGCCATAATTATTACCTTGAAATAAAGTTTTAGCACGGTGATGCCTAACCGCCCAATTCAAATTATAGAAGGATTTAATCATGATACAAGATGATGAAATACTTGACATTGTAGACGAAAGCGATTGCGTTGTTGGACAGAAGAAACGTTTGGAAATATATCGTCAAGGACTATGCAATTTTAGAGTTGTCAATGCTTTTGTTGTTAATTCATTAGGTCAACTGTGGATACCTCGGCGTTCTGCACACAAAACTATTTTTCCGCTTTGTCTTGATGTCAGCATGGGGGGGTCATGTTGAAACTGGAGAAACCTATGAAGATGCTTTACAACGTGAACTCAAAGAAGAGTTGAACTTAGAGTTAAACATGGTTAATGTTCGACTCTTGGGATATTTAATACCATATCAATATCAAGTATCTGCTTTTATGAAGGTTTATGAAATAAAATTAGATTGGAACCCAGAGTATAATAAAAGTGATTTTATTGAGAGTTTTTGGTTATCCCCTGATAATTTAATAGAATGGTTGGATAGCGGTGAACCTGCAAAAAGTGACTTGCTTAAACTTGTGCAAATATTTTATCAAAAATAGGTAGAGTTCTTTATAAGATATTTGGGAGATATAGATAATTAAATTACGCTCATTCAACCAAAGAATTGTTCATACTTGCTGTTATAGAAAATCACTTTTTTAGTCTAAATGAGGGCATACCTTGATCTCTCACTAATCTTTGGAATAAGCATCCTCAAACTCCAGTATCACGGCGCAACGCTCATCAATTGTTTTCTGATTTTGTAGAGGCACAGATTATTTGACTGTAATCTGTAGCTCTGGTCAAATAGTTCGTCGCTCTACAGCCATACTGACAATAGGTTTAATTTTAATTAAACTGCAAAACATTCTTCAAAAAATGGATAAAACTTGTTAGCTAACAACTCAAACTTTTCTCCAATACAATCAGGGCGAACTATTTTATAACCTCTGCCATTGTACCAATCAGGATTCATCGCTGGAGAATAACATAGATAAGCCGTGCCATCTTTGTAGTACCCAGATATAGTTAAGATATTTATTTTAGGTAAATAATTTACTTGAAAATTTCCGACAGCACGGTTTCCACTTTTAAAAGTAATAGCTAAATTAGTATCAAAAATGTTTTGAGAGTCTTTATTTAATGATTTTAAATACATCTGTGGTACAACTAAAGCTGCATGAACCTTACCGATTTTTCGAGCCGATAACTGAAACTCAGTGTTGCTAAAAACTTGTCCAGCAATCTTAGTAATCTCTGTTTGAAAATCTATTTGTACCGTGTAAAAGAGTTGTTCTAAATCTATATTGAGCATTACTTTATCTGGGAATATTCAACCGTTGTCAATAAATATTATGAGATTTTTAGTATCTAAAATCTTTGCGAGAATTAGATTCTAATCTAAAAAGATTATTTGAGCTTATGTTTGCTCATTTAGGAGATTGAAGTTCACTTTCAGAAATAGAATTTTAAAAAGTGAAAGGTTTTCTTTAAAGTTTATTGGTTTACTACCTGAAGGAACGCTTTCTCACGCCATCCACTCAGTCCACTGCGGCGCATCTGTCACCAGTTGAGCAAATTTGTCATCTTTAGATTCTCAAACTCCAGCATCACGCCGCAACACTCACCACTCTTGCCCAAAGTATTGCCCATCTCTTCTTTTGAGCGATGGCGCTGTTTCGCCCGCCTTCTTGCGATCGCCAGCCGCAAGCAGAGGCTAAAAATGCTTTTAAAAATCTCTTAGACTGAATCCAGATAATAGAGTGCCAAGTTTTTTCATACTCTTTGGCACAACTAACAGCAATTCCTAATTCAAATCTTGCTGCTTCGAGTAGGGAGTGATTGCTTGGGATATGATTCAAAGTAGATGATAAACAACAATATGTCGCGTTCACTATTTTTCAGGAAATAAGTTTAACCTCCGTTGAGCAATCGGAGGTTATAGTTGAGTAACTTTTATGCAATTTTACGCGGACTGCCTGGCTTGCGCTTGCCTGAAGAATTTACATCAGCCTTTTTAGTTTTCGGTGACTTGTTGGCAGCATTGTTAGCTTTGTTTGAACGAGTAGTACGTTTTGGTTGTGGTGAAATTTCTTTAACTGGAGGCAGTAATCTTAATGTAGGGAATGAGAGGATAACCGCTTCATTACTTTTACAATGAACAACTTCATTCTCTAATGTCCAAGGATCTGGTAATTTCTCAAAAGTCCGAGCTTGTGTTGTGATCGTTTCTGATACTGATGGAATTGTAGAAGCAGCTATATTTCCATTGCTAACTAAAACCATATTACTAGCGTAATCAGCCGATACAAATAGTCCATTAATGAACTGGAACATAACGAGAGTAACGAATGCCCAAAAGATAACTACGATTGCCAAGGTGAGTAGAGATTGCATATCCATGATTATTTCTCAACTAAGTATTTGGAATTTTCAATTGATTTATGCAAAGCGTTCTTAAGCCTTGTTCAAATGTGAAGCGAATTTGAACATATCCTCTCTTCAAGAGAGGACTTCATTCTAAAATTAGCGTAGCGTCTCTTTAATTTAACTCAGTTAAACTTCTTCATTATTTTTAAGGTTATTTATAAAATAAAGCAGTTTTTAGTATTTACCTATTTGAAGACTTCAAGTATTATAGTTATAAACTTTGTTTGATAAAGATAAACATTGGGTTAAGTATATAGTTAAGATTTAAGTTGTTAGCTAATTGTTGAACTAAAAGATTTTATTCAAACTAAAAATATGCCCAACCCAACTACCGACTTAGTGCGCTCCTACCTCAAAGAAATCGGACGCTACCCTCTGCTAACTCCTGAGCAAGAAATTACAAATGCTAGGCTTGTGCAGCAGATGATGGCGATTGAGCAGCAACGGCAAGCGATCGCACTTCAAATAAACCGAGAACCAACTGCAAGAGAATTAGCTACCTCACTTGGGCAAAGCGAAGCTGAAGTGGAGTTAATTCTTCATCAAGGGGAACGAGCAAAGCAAAAAATGGTGACTGCTAACCTACGGCTGGTGGTGGCGATCGCTAAAAAGTACCAGAACCGAAACTTAGAATTTCTTGATCTGATCCAGGAAGGTACACTCGGTTTATACCGTGGCGTTGAAAAGTTTGATCCAAACAAGGGCTATAAACTTTCAACTTATGCCTATTGGTGGGTTACTCAATCAATCACACGTGCGATTGCAGAACAATCACGAACTATTCGTTTGCCGATTCATATCAACGAAAAACTGAATAAAATCAAGAAAATACAACGGGAATTATCCCAGGGCAAACGCATCTAAATTACTCTTGATCACAACGAAGGTTAAGAACCAACGAAAAAATAAGGATTTCGCGTTTGATTATTTTTTAAGCCCCAAAGCGATCGCCTAATTTTTTCGCAATAAACAAAAGTTAATGACATTATCTTTAACTCTATTGAGAATAGACTTTACTTATTGACATGATGCGGCCGCCCTGGGAATTATCCCAGTCGTTGGGTCGAAAACCAACTGTAGTAGAAATTGCTGAAGAATTAAAGGTTAAACCAGAGCAGGTTCGAGAATATATTCAAGCAGACCGAAAGTTAGTTTCGCTAGAAATGCGCGTTGGGAATGAACAAGAAACAGAATTAAGCGAACTTTTAGCTGACGAAAAGATTTCCCCTTTGGAAGAATTAAATTCTTCACTGATGCGCCAGAATATTAAAGAGTTGCTAGCGTCCTTAGCTCCAATACAACGAGAAGTACTAACTCTACGTTTCGGGCTAGAAAATGACCATCAACTGAGCCTAACTCAAATTGGAGAACGCCTTAACTTAAGCCGAGAAAGAATTCGCCAGCTTGAACATAAAGCACTCTCTATTCTTCGCCGTCAAAAAAGTGATATTTTGGAGTATCTTAATTAATTAAAATGATTTCCACTTCTACTATCATCGCGGACGTAAAGGTAATATTTACCCAGGGCAATTATCCTTGTTTTAATCATGAAGATGATGCTCTGGCTATACTATTAGTCAGAAACAAGAAACTATATTTATAAATAGCAATTCATAAAACTAATCAATGCCCAGCAAAACTATTGAAGTCCGAGAGTACACCGTCAGAGCGCACAAGCGGGAAATTCACACTCGCGTTTTCAACTTCGTATGTAAGCAGTGCGAACAACCCACACAACGAGAAACTTTTGGTGTGCGACCTCTATATTGTGAGAAATGTCGTCCGCCTCAACCTCCCAAGAAATCAGTAGTCCCTCTCAAGAAGAGAAAACCCAGAGCTATGAATTACTTGAGTGGTAAAGACATAGCCGGATGATTTGTTGTCTCAAGGATGAATGAAGCAGTGCGCTCATTCGCCCAACCTAACTCAAACTGGTAAAAAGTAACTCTAATGAATTGAGATTAAATATATTTTCTTCTCCGATTTATCTGTGGGATTAAGAAAACTTCCCAGATTAAGATTAATTGGTAAGCAATTTCAACACAATTCTCAAATCATACACTGGCTTGCAAGTAGTAATACAATCAGGGGCGTGAGTTCGCCCTGGAACGAGTATGACCAATACCAACCCTCAAACCGAATATGATTCGCCGTGGAAACAGATACTACAACTGTATTTTGAAGACTTCATGCTGTTTTTCTTTCCGCAAGCATATAGGGAAATAGATTGGACTCGACAGCCTGAGTTCTTGGACAAAGAATTAGAGCAGGTAGTGCGTGATGCCGAACTAGGGAAAAGACTTGCAGATAAGCTGGTAAAAATATACCGCATTGGTGGCGAAGAATCCTGGATACTGATACATTTAGAAATCCAATCCCAGTCGGAATCTGATTTTAGCGAAAGGATGTTTATCTACAACTACCGCATCTACGATAGATATAAGCGGTCAGTAGCATCCTTGGCGGTTCTAGGTGATGAGCAGGTAAACTGGCGACCAAATCAGTTTGGTTACGAGTTGTTTGGCACTAAAGTTGAGTTTCAGTTTCCAATTGTCAAATTGTTAGACTATCAACAACGTCAGTCTGAGCTAGAAGCCAGCCGTAACCCTTTGGCGACTGTGGTGATGGCACATTTAGCAGCAGTACAAACTCTTAGCGACAGGTTACAACGTAAGCAGCAGAAACTAAGTTTAGTGCGGAGACTGTACCAGCACGGGTTTGAACGTGAGGATGTTCTAAACTTGTTGGCTTTTGTAGACTGGGTATTGACACTCCCTCAAGATTTAGAGCGAGAATTTCAGCATGAAGTAGAACAATTGGAGGCAGAGCAACGTATGCAGTATGTTACTTCTTTTGAACGTAGTGGTATTGAAAAAGGTAAGCTTGAAGCTTTGTTAAAAGGTATAGCCTTGGGATTAAAGCTCAAATTTGGAGAAACTGGTCAAAATTTATTACCTGAAATCGAATCTATCCAAGATGTAAATCTGCTAGAAGCCATCTTGTCAGGGATAGATACGGCTAGTACTGTTTCACAATTGCGTCAAATTTACCAGTCGTCCACAACAGACACTCAGCAATGAGATTGGGCATCGCCTAATTTCCCCATCCCCGAATCAACAAGCCCAAGACGAATTTAACTAAAATAAAGTATGCCCAAGACTTGGAACATCAAAATAGATAACTACTTTCAAGCTAACCCAAACTGCATCATCGCCACCGCCCATGTAGACTCATTCCCCACAGACCTACCCCTAGAACCGAATATCCGCGAACCGAACCGCAAAAGCGCGACCTACAGACAAGTCTTCGACTCTCTGACCACCGAACCTGCAAAATTCTTCTCCCGCCACAGTGGAATCGTTCTGTCAGCGAATATTGCTAAACCTGTCAAGAACAAAACTGAACTGGAGCTAGAAGTCTTAGAAGCTAACGAGGGTGGCAGCGACGGCATTATCAACGGAGGGCACACAGTTTTAGCTTTTGAGCAAGCGAAAAATTACAAATATGACCTAACCGAAGCCAGAGTAAAAGTTACCATCCACATCGGACTCTCGGAAGACGAGGCTAAGGATATAGCCCTGGCCTCCAACACGACAACGCCAGTAGATTCTCGCTCCAAAGTCAACGCTAGGGGTGATTACAAATTCATCAAGCAGTACCTAGCCCAGTTAGAAAGAGCAGAAGATAGGAAATTCCGCATCGCCTATTACCAAAACCAAAGCGGCGCTCCCAGAAACGCTCAGTGCAATGTCACCCATTTGCTGAAGCTCCTTTACTGCCTCGATAGAAATAAATACAACCCCGACGGCAATAAACGAACCAAACACCCAGCAGGGATGAGTCTTCCCTCTAACATCACAGACGTAGAAAGGGAAAGATTAACCGCTTTACTGCCTGTACTCTCTCAAGCTTTGTGGATAGAGCAAAGATTGTACGAAACAATTCAAGACCATATCAGCAGCCCCAGAAGAAAGGGTGCCAACGATTTAGCCTCAATTGATATACGTAAAACTACGTTGTTGCCTGACAGCAAGTATTCATTCGGGTTTGGTGCGCCAACTGACCTCGCATTACCGATAATTGCATCATATCGGGTATTTTTGGATAAAGACTATAAATGGATTCTGCCGTTTAACGAATTTGCCGAAGATTTCCTGCAACACCTGTGGAATAACTATTTCCGCAAATACTTAGTGTCAGAGAAAACAGCAGGCAATACAGTCGGCACAAAAATTAGCCGCAATCAAGAGATTTGGGAAAGTTTGTATATTTCGGCGCAGAGTTATCTAAATCAGCACTTGATGAAAATGGTTAACTCCAGTAAGCAAGAAGAAGAATCGAAGGTGACACAAGGTACAAACAAGAGGGCAAAAGGTAAAAATGATGGTGCAACTACTGTTCTCAGATAGCTTTTTATCGTTCGATTGACTCACTGTAAACTTCGTCGTAAAGCCTTCGGCATAGCTACGCTTAGGGCGCAGCCTAAGAAGAGAAGTTGCGCTCACGGCGAAGCCTTTCCCCCTTGCCCCAAACCTCCTTTATAAGAGCGCATCGACTTTCCAGGTAAGAGATAATAGCACAAGCTTTTTATTTAGAGATTTTGGTCTAACCAAGTTTCTAAATCAGTGAGGGATGAAAAATCTAAAAAGGCTTCTCGTAAAGTCTCCAATTGGTCAGTAGATAAACCTCGAATTCGCTCAATTACTGAAGAGTCAATCTCACCAAAGCGATGATTTAGTTGACGTATAATTAAACGTTGTTCTCCTTCCAGTACAGCTTGTTCTCTATCTTGCTGATAAAGTGGTGCTAATCGCATAATCAACTCCCTATCATCTGATTCTTCAATTTGAGACATTACCAAGTTCTGCTGTAAATTGTACAGTAATTCTAGTGTGGCTTTCCGAAACGGGTGATTAGATGATAGCGCTTCTAATTCATCAATAGCCTGCCTTTGTACTTTCCCTCGACCGAGAATTCTTAGCCACAAAGTTTCTTGAGTACGTGGCAGTTGATGAATTACAACGATAGCTGTTCGCAAATACTCCCCCATTAAGTATACTCCAGACACCCAATTAGATGCTTGAATTGCACTAAAACCTGAAAGTATTCTCACAGATACAGTTGGAGAAAGTATCCACAATTTCGGAATTTCTAATTCTTTAATAGAGATTTTATTGCGATTAGCTTCGCGTTGTAAAGCACCTCTTACTTCCAATAATTTCAGCAAACAATCACAGATTTCCTCTTCAGATGCAGGATTGCGAAATGGTGAGCCAGCGCAGTCTTGGGGGTTTCCCCCATGAGCGACTGGCGAACCCGTAAGGGTTCAAAAATAGCAGGTGTAGCTGTAAATTTTCCCAGAATTCCTAGCATCTCTAAATTATTAGCTTGTTGGGTAGGAGAAAATAAAACATCAATTTATCTAATCTCACCAGCTACACGGCTAGAAGCTTTTACTTCCCCATAAGGTTTTAGTAACTCTTCCAAATAGTCTTTAGCAAATTGGTCGTGAATAAATCGAGTCATTTAAATTACTATGAAAGTTATTTATTCTAATTAATATTTTATCTCTTTTAAGAGCAGCTTTTAACAATGCAAGCGCTCCAATTTTACATTTTTCCCTATTTAATACTGAAAATGTCAACAATACCTATTCTACAAGCTTGTCAGCTAAAAAAGGCTTTTTTTAGGCTGATTAAATTAGCATTAATGTTATATCTTTGGGTAGTGGATAATGATTTACTCCGTATTAGTTTGCTTAAGCTCCGGCGATTGTTGCCAGAGCTAGAAGATTTATTTTAGCTTCTGATAGTCTTGAAAAAAACGATTCAAATCATTTAAAAATTGACAAAACAAACTTTTGTTTTCATAAGTGCCAGTAGCATTCTCCCAAGAATCGCAAATCCTTGGGTTAGTAAAAGGCAAAATCAAAATAAATAGAGCCGAAATTAAGGGGACAATTAATATAAGGTTTCGGGCATCAGTGATTAAATTACCAACTTCGCTCAGAATAGGTAACTCGTATTGATGACGATGTGTAATTAGGGTATCTTTGGTTTTCTGAGGTTGAGTTTTTCGCTCCTTTTCTAAATTGAAATTTGGCTGGATATCTATCTCAAGAACGTTCTTCCTGACTACTTCAATTGCCGTCACTAAATCACCTATAGGTTGTCCATTTCTGGCACGAGTGATAAGTATTGCTTCAAGAATTATTAATCTTGATTTAGAAGTTAACAGTATAGGCATCTGTTGATTAGCTTCATTGATGAAATCCTGTTGTTCTTTGAGAAGCTTACTAGTTTGCATATTATGTAGCCACTGTTTTTGAACTAGTAGTTCGCGTTCTGATAATTTAAAGCTTTGAGAGAGACTGTTAATAAAGTTAACAACACTTGTCGTTAATTTTTCTAAAGGGCTTGAGGCTTTTGAGGGGGAGTTGCTTTGATTGTTGTTTTGCATAGGTTTACCGAGTTTAGTTATGGTTGCTATTCCAGCCATCGAATTTGTACTTAATTGGAGAATCCTTAAGTAATCTTTCGATTCCCAAACGGATTAAATCTGGTGGAACTCCGTCCAATTTCAATTCTTTTTGAATAAACTCATCAATTGAGTTAGCTGTAGTTTTTTCTAAAAGTGCCAACATCTGTTGAGCTTGAGTTTTTGGTGTGTCAATTGGTGAATCGGCGTGAGAAGCTCGATGTTCACTTGGTGTCGAGTCAATAAACTGTTTGGTATCCCGGTCATAACCAGAGAAATTCTTTAACAGAGGCATTGGTATCCATTCATTGATGCCACCGTAATACACTGCTCTACCGACTGGTGATTGTGCGGCAATCTCCATGACTTGGGTTGAAGTAATCTTGCGATCGCTGGGGATGAGTTGAGTGGCAATCATGGCATTGTAAGCTGGGACGTTATCAGGATGAACTAACGCCACTGAAGTTAACTGCGATCGCAGTCCGCCAGAAATGCCCAAGTCATCTGTGTGAGGGTTCTGCACAACAATCCAGAAATGCCAACCGGAACTATCACCGCAAGAACAGTAAGAGATGATTTTGTCTTTGAGCCAGTTAATTTCACCTTTGGTATTTTTAAATTTGGAACAGACAGCCGTACCTTCATCTAAAATAATCAGCTTGGAGCCAGAGATATTTTGAAATTCGGTAAAGCATTCTTTGACCCATTTAACGGCTTCGACCGGGGACATTTCTAGGATTTTAGCCCGTTTAAAAGTATCAACACGACCTTTGAAATAACCGGTTTCTTTTTCGTCACCTTTGGGGTCAATATAAAAGATGTGTATGCCAGGATGCAGTCGCTTGATAGCGTCGATTGCATTGCTAATGGTGATACCCTTGCCAGAACCAGGGACACCAACCCACAGCATATTGGTAACTTTCTTAGCAATATGCCCAATTAGCTCATACTGCACTTGGGGTTTAGTGGTGTAGATGGAGATATCGGTATTGACTGGAGGGGAAGAAGCACTTTGCATGGGAGCAGAAGGTCTGGGAGAAATTTCCCCTGCGCTCTGCCCCGTTTCCTCTACAAACCTTGCTCCCACATCAGGAATCGGTAATTGAGCAAATCGAGCTTGTGGGATACCAAGATTTTGCGGTTGTATCGCCTCTTGAATAACTGTTACTTGTTGGTAGTTAACTCGCGGGTCAATTGTCACTTGCGCTAAATGCCCAGACAATTGCTCACGGGTGGGAAACTGCCCACGTAGCTGAATAAACCAATCAAGTAACCAACGGTAAGCGTAAAATCTTTTTCCTGGCTCAACGGCGCTCAAGTATTCACACACTACATGAGATGATTGCTTGAGCATGGCAAATTCATACTTAGACATTGGCTCCAGATGCAGCATCAAGTCAGCCAGTTCATTTTTCAGGGCAAAGTATTCGTCCCTGGCAGCACTATCACCCATTGCCGAAAGGAAACTGAAGAAGTCGCCACGGATAAAGGGAATCGGTGCAAATTGATGAGTATCGTTTAAGTCCTGAACAATTGACCATAAATAACCAACACCAGCTACGACTGCACCGATGGGAGCAAGAGGAGAGGTAGTATAACAAACTGCGCCAGTAAGAGCGGTGGTCAGTGTGATGAACTTCGCCAGATTCATACCGTTACGTTCGTCCCTGGCGCGAACTAACAACTGATCCTGTCGTTCCTGTAACGAATGGCACTAAGAAAAGCTCTAAGCTATGCGGAATAGGCACTACAGATTTTAAAGCTATTGAACAGTGAAGGTTCAGGGATGGGATAGGCAATTGTCCTTGATGTAATACTGCGATCGCCATTGAG
>NZ_NOLK01000214.1:0-11012 GCF_002245985.1 Nostoc sp. 'Peltigera membranacea cyanobiont' 232 | reverse complement strand
AAGGTTGGATGAATGGGTGGCGACTTCATTTATTCAATTTTTGAGTGCCAAGGATGCAGAGAAGACTATTTCGGGGATTTTGACCACAGCAGCAGGTACTTTCTCATCTTTCATCCAAGCTGATTTGCTGAGGGCATTTATAGGGAAATCGGATATTCCCACTAAGCTTGAAGGTAGAGAGATGGTGGTATTCAAGCTAGATGATGAACGTCGCAGTGTGGTTGGGCCTCTGCTGGCGGCGGCAATGCACTTGATGATTGTCGGTAATTTAAGCCGTCCCCGCAAAGACCCGTTGATTATTTCTTTGGATGAATTACCATCAATTAAGCTGGACAGATTACCACAGTGGATTAATGAATATCGTTCTAATGGTGCCTGCTTTATTCTAGGTATCCAAAGTTTAGAGCAACTTTACGATATTTATGGGGATAAGATGGGGAGTGCGATCGCATCAGCTTGCAGTACCCATGTTTTGTTCAATCCTGGTAACTACAAAACGGCTGAGGATTACTCAAAGCGTTACGGTGAGAAGGAAGTGCTGATTAAAAATCGTACCACAGGGCGATCGCTTGGCGGACAAATGAGCCGTTCAATTAGCTGGAGTGAGAATTTGCAAAAAATGCCTGTAATCAGTGCTGACGAAATTTTGAAATTTCCTCAAGGCAAGTGCGTAATTACTAGTCCTGGTTATAGTTCCGAGGGACAAGCTTCTATTCCTTATCCTTTAATTATTCCAGTGTCCAAAGCCGATGAAAAACGGGCGCATGATAGTGAGGCTCTTTGGGATACACAAGTTAAACCTGCTTTAGAAAGTCAGGTGACAATTCCTGATATCAAAACGCTAACACAAGCATTACATGAACGGATTGAGTCAGCAGCGCGGATGTTGCCTTTACCAGAAGAAGATGTAGCACCTGCACATGAGTCTAGTAGCAGTGAAACTGATGTTTTAGAAAATTTCCCAGCACGAGTTTATCAAACACCCGGATTGCAAGGATAAGAGGCTGGTAGCTTTTAAGAAGCGAAATATTGTTGCTCACAGCGTAGAATCTTCAGTGTTTGCTGCTGGATTTGGGCAGCCTTTTTTCGCTTGTTTAGGTTGTATTCACCCCGTTTAACTCAGTGTTATAAGCTGTCGCATCTGTAATTTTCCAGAGCATTCTAGAGTTACCAATGGTTGCAGACCTAAAAAGTGCAAGTTATACGCGCGATAGCTTACTATTTCAGGAATAGGCAAATGTATTGAAATCAAAATTTTACAAATTAATGCTGAATCTTAGCAAGACAATATCACCTTTTACCCTTGACTTTTTTCAATGCTGCTTGTCTTACTTCCGCATTGAGCAAATAACCAAAACCCACCTTTTCTAAACGCAGCACAAATTCCTCTCGTGTATTCCGCAATTTACTAGCTGTAGCATCCAAATTCCAATTATGCTCTGCTAACTGACTCAGCAAATAAACTCGGCGAGTCTGCATTCCTGATAAGCGGTAAGTCTTCAAATACTCCAATTCACCATTCTCTCGAATAATCGCTTCCCCAATATGATTTTCTTCGTTGGGGTTGAGGTCAGTAATAAATCGTTGTAACATGAACGAACCAGCAGTATAGACTTTTTGGGAAATTAACTTGCGTTGTAACAGTCCCTCTGCCATGAAACCCTGAAACGATGCCCAATCTGAACGCATATTTTGTACTGCTGCTCTCAAGGCTGTTAAATCATTAATTTTTGACTCATCTAAAGATACACTCATGGGAAAAGTAGTATCGTGCAGTAAAGCGTATTGGTACAATAACTCACCATAGAAATCTTCTAACAAGCTATTGTGCAAAAGTCGATAGTCCTCTGGTGTCGGTACTACAAAAGCTGATGCTAATGCTTCGGCAACAAATACTAATACCCCAACCTGTCGAGAGTAAATTTCAAATACCCGCAAAGCATCTTCAAGTCCAGCAATGTAACGTCCACTAAAAGAGCTTTCCATTCGGCTACCCAGCCCATGAGAAAGGGCATACTTAGAATATTCACTCCAGGCAATATCAGGGCCAGAGAAAAACATTGATAAAAAGCCTTCCATTGCCAAGTGCAGTGGCAAAAATCTCAGTTGATTACTAGATTCCCGCTTCACCATCCGG
Organism: Nostoc sp. 'Peltigera membranacea cyanobiont' 232; assembly: GCF_002245985.1. NCBI lineage: Bacteria > Bacillati > Cyanobacteriota > Cyanophyceae > Nostocales > Nostocaceae > Nostoc > Nostoc sp. 'Peltigera membranacea cyanobiont' 232. The sequence goes on along the minus strand of NZ_NOLK01000214.1, from coordinate 8,875 downwards.
TGCATTAATCGGACACTGGCACAACCATAGTTTAGCTGTTTACCATCTCTTTGAAAAAGCTGTCCCCCAAAAGCCCCCACAGGACTGCCGTCATTAGTCCAAGACAACACTAGTCCGTGAGGAACATAGGAAAAATATTTCATTCCTGGTGCTGTCATTTCTCCTGCTAAGGAAACAACTGCTAAATCTTCATCGTAGCTACGACGCAGCAAGCGCAAATCGTTACGTACTTGATGGCGCAATAATGGCACAATCCGCACTGCTCCCCGTATTTGAGAAGGAGCAATTTCTAATCCTTTGAGTGATATGTCTGCTAACAGATTGCTTTTGGATGCCATAGGATGGTGGATCTATTTTTATTAACTTTAAGCAACACCGTATTTGGTATAAGGACGTTTGTATGGAGGATGTAAGCCTAAAACAATATCTGAAGCTGGAACTCCTCTTTCCACTAGCTCTTGAGCAATATCGGCTTCTGTCATGTTGTGCTGAATCCAAATTTTATTATCTTTAATGTCTAAATGAATGTAACAGGCATAAATACGATTAAACTCTTGCCAACCAATATCTAGAATTTGATAGTGATCGTGTTCTGTATCAAAAATGAGTTGACATTCAATATTTGGTTCGTTTGGGGGGGTTGGAGTGGCATGGGCGATTAATAATTCGCGCACAATTTGGCGATATTTGGCTAGTTTTTCCATTCGATTATCTCCTCTGTATTCGGTTTATATGCTATTATTTTTAGGGCATAATGTGATATTGCCGCTTGAGTAAAACGCTCCTGAAAAAAAGTATTAAAAATATCAATAGGAACAGCTAAATAGAGGATACGATCAGGCTCTGTCATTTCTAAGGCAAGGCGATAGTTGAGAAACTGCCCTAATGCATTATGAAAGTCAGTAATGACGGAGGGATTGATAAAGCTTTTAACTTCTACAGCAATTTTCTGCTCATCTTTTTCAGCAGCAAATACTTTTTCAGCAGCAAGATCAATCTCTAGTTTAACGCGCTCGATGCGAATGATTAATGGATCGCTAGTAATTGTCCATCCGTCTTTGATTAAGGCTTGCTTGACGGCTTGGTGGAATAGGTCTTTGGCCATAGTGGAATATTTACAACGGTTTTCAACTATATGAGGTACACCTATACCTTACAGCCTACACCCTGTCCAACATTTGCTTGACTCGCTCTGCTAAATATGATTCCAATTCAGCTAAAGATGCAGAACCTTCAGCAAACCGGGCAAAGCCCAACATCGTAGGTAAATCTTCTGCATCTCGTAATCCTACTGTGGGAATTGTGGCGCTAAGGGGATGTAAAGAAAAGTCATCGGCGTTGTAAACAGGATTGCAATGAATAATGGAAGTTTTTTGTTTCGGGTCTAAATGATGACGATATACACGTAGAATTTCCGATGCTCCACTGGGGGGGTCGTTTTCCCAACCATCGGTGACAAGTACTACTAAATCTGCGCCCCAGTCCAAAGCATCCAGTAGGGGAGTAGCGAGGTCTGTTTGTCCACGAGGTAGAATCAGCAGTGGATCGCTGGTTGATGCTGTCCAAAAAGCTTGGTATTCCTGGGATGCTGCTTTTAGTAAGTAATGAGTAGCTAAAGCTACTCCTAAAGGACGACGATGTTTTTCGGCTGAACCAGAACTGGAGTAGCTGCAATCTAGGACTGCGGCTACTCGTCCTAGTTTTAGGGGTGATTTTCTTAATGTGAAGGCAGCAGATTTCTCTAATGCTTGGTTTAAGATTTCCCACTGCTGTTTGCGAGTATCCAATGGCAAGGATAGGATATACAGTGCCAAACGAGTTAGGGGGAGACGACCTAAATTAATGTCGATTTCTACTTCTGTGCGGTTGGCTGAACTTTGAAAGCGCAATTTTTCATTCAAGGTCATTTGCTCTTGAATACGGGATAAAAAGACCTCTCGTTTAATCCCGTGTTTTACTGCTAAACCTTCGGCAACTGTAAAGGGTAGTTGATAAACTGCTTGAGCGCTATAGTGTGCTTGGCGAAATGTCTCGAATAATTCTGTTTGATAAACTTGCTGTTTCCATTTACCAAAGAGAAAATTACCTAATTCTCCTGGTAGGGTGAGGTGAGCATGGGAAGCGATCGCTCGAAATTTGGAACGATACTTCACAGCATCAAAGTTGATGTCACGTTTTTGCTGGAGATAATCACGAGCGATCGCTCTGCTACGACGATTATTGATACTTCTTTTCCGCAATTGTTGCAATACTTCCCAACCTCGTTGTGGTGGTAGGGTTGTTAATGCTGCGGCAATTAATGCACCTTCTTCTTGTCGATGTTCAGGGGGTGTATGTTTTCCTGTTGCTAGTAATTTGAGGATAATCTGCGCTTGGTTGAAGTGGTTAATCCCTGCTGCTAATGTTCGGGTATAGAGTAAGCGGTAATTACCTAAAATATAGTCGTGCAGAAAGTCAATAGATACGCGCTGCCCGTAACCATCACCATAGAACTCACGCTGTCCTGTGCAGGAGAGGCAGGCATTAATAAACATGACTAAATCTTCCCTTGCCACCTGCTGATGTTGGTTAGCCCGATTAATGTCCATTGTTGACCGAAAACAGGGTATGGGGTGTAGGGTGTGGGGGGTAGGGTATGGGGTGTAGTGTTTAAGACAATTAAATGCGAGTACGTCAAGCAGTTCAACATATTCTTAATTCCCCACACCCGAACCTGCAACCCTACTCCCTGGAGTAAGTAACCATCTGGCAAATGCACAGCTTACAAATAGGAGAGTACAGGGGTTTCCATGGGCAACTGGGCAAACCTGGAAATACAGTCAGGATTTACATGGCAGTATCAACAACGGTCTTGATTTTGGAACACCTAATGGTGTAGCAGGAGATGTATATTCTGTTGATAGTGGTACAGTTTATCGAGTAACTGATAATTGTACGATTATAATTAAACGTGCTGATGGACTTTACCACGGTTATCACCATGTGAAGCCAGACTCTACTATCACTGAAGGTAAACAAGTATCTTATCAAACTAAGCTTGGTACTACTGCACTTTGTGGTGGTTCTAATGCCCATCATGTTCATTTCTGGCTTTATGATCAAAATACAGTAAACAAACAAAAGAGTTTTAGTCCTATTGGCTTCTATTTTGGAAATTGGCAATTAACACAAGAGCAAGATTCAAGTGAACCACCTGGTAGCGGTAATTATCCTGTATCTGGATATGATTATGTTTTGAAGAACGGTACAACAATTGCTTGTGCTGGTACAACAATGCAATATGGCAAAAATATCTGCACCACTAACCAGCTAACGAATCAAATTACTTTTGTATCACCCAGCAGCAAGCTTACTGTTACAGCTTTAAATCTTGACCTCACTATCAGCGCTACCAATTTAAGCGGGAAAACTGTATATGTTCAAACTTGGCGGCCAGCTGTTAACGGATATCCAGCAAAATATTTCCCAGCACCACCATTAACCGCGACAGGAAACACCGTTACTTTTTACAACCTTGATGGAGACGGTTCAACTCTTGCTGGAGTGACTTATTACACCGTTGTATCACTAGAGCCAATTATAACAAATGAAGCTGAAAAACAACGAATTTCTTGTTTTGATGCTACAGGGGGAAAGTACCTTTGTGATGCAGCACGTCGCTAATTAAGTCTGGCATATCAACAACAGCTTTGGCAAATTAAGCCTTGGCTGCTGCCATTAATTAAAGATAAATATGAAAATTAAAAATAGATTTTTGCTAAAAAATATGGGCAAATTATTTTTCTCTTTATTTCTGGTTGATTATTACCCGTAATCCTCAATTTTTCTCCATAGTTACACCGCGAATTATTACTATTTAGGAATTAAAAAACTCTCTTTTGACTGACTTAAACAACTGATTTTGGATTTTAGACAGAAATCAAGTATCCAATCTAAAATCCAAAATTATCCGTCAAGTTTCTGTTGATAAAACTAACTTAAATAACCTACTAACACCAAGAATTACTGGCAGTAAATCCTTCGCATCAGCACCCCTCTTAATAGACATCTCTAAATCCAGCATCATAGTTACTGCCTTAGCTAAAGCATTGATGCTTGTATTTGCTACCTCCTGACGCAAATAGTAAATGCGATTAGGATTGCTGATACTGCACAGTTGAGCTAATTCACTATCTTTCTTAACCCCAGAAGCGATCGCTGACTTAACCCACAGCCAAGTTCTAAACTGCGTTAGGAGAGTAGCAACAATCACCATTAATGGTTCCGAGCGTGACAGTAAATCATCTAGCAGGTGCAAAACTTGATTACTTTCTCCTTGGCGAATAGCAGATGCCAGTTGTAGGCTATTCTGAGTCTGACATGGCACTAACTCTTTTACTTCTGCAAGCTCCAGTTGTCTGCCATTACCATAAATATACAGTTTGCGTAACTCTGTGGCTGCACGGGTCATATCGTTACCAATTGCTTCTGCTAGATATTCCACTGCACCCTTTGACAGCACCAGCTTAATTTTTTTAGCCTGAGTACTGATCGCCTTTTCAATCAAATCAGTCCGCCAAGGTGGTATCAATGGAAACTCAAACAACTTGGCATACTTGACAAGATGTTTGTAAATCTTCAGGCGCTTATCTAGATTAGTGGCGACAAACACCAGAATTGTGAATTCAGGCACTTGAACAAGCGGCTGCAAAGTTTCTAACTCAGTATCACCCCACTGCTTGAGGTGGCAATTTTCGACAATCACCAGTTTTTTACCACCTGTCAGGGAACGAGTGCGAGCTACACTGATAGCTCGGTCAAGATGATCGGCTGGAAATCGGTGATAGCAAAGTGTGAGCCATTGAGCATCAATCTCTGCTTTGTATTGGTTTAGCTGTTCCTGGATGGCGTGTTGGTCGTCACCTGTCAGCAAGACAATCATGCTTTTACCCTCCCATTACTGCTCTTGTTGGCAGTTTTAATTAACACAGTCATTGGTTGTTGACTTTGGGTAGCTCGTTGCAGCATTTTAGCGATCGCTTCTTTACTACTCTCAAACTTATTCAGGTAAGCTGGTGTAACCTCTAAAATTGCCTTGTTATCTTGCAATTTAACGAGATGAGCATGAGCCAACAGCTTTTGATTGCTGGGTTTAGCTGTATCCATCACAGAAAGCCAAATTTGAGCCAGGTTAGTAGTTTGGGCTGCAACTGCTGGTAACAATTTGTCATCTACAGGTTTAGCTGTCACCTTATTTGTGGTGTATACTCCAACTGTTGGTAGCAACTTGCCGTCATTTACAGGTTTAGTAGTTAGCGTCTTGGTTGCACTGACAGGCAATAAACTGGGTATCAGGTTCAGTAAGCAAACTTCTAGCCACACAGCAGTATTTACTGTGTACCGCAGATAGTTTTCTGCTTTTTGTAACTCTGCTAGGGACAAATTCAGCGTCTCGAAATTCCAGTGATTTGCTAAAACCTTGAGTTGAGCATAGCTAACACAACCAGTTAGCAAAGATTGCTCTTTGGGTGCAGACTTGATAATCAATAAATCTCGGTATGTTTGCAGTAAGTTGGAGAGAATCAATTTAGGCGTTTTACCAGAGTCCACTAGAAGTCTTGCTACTTGCAGCAAGTTAAAGGTGTTATTGGTGGATATTGCCTGTAAAATTGACATTAATTCTGTTTCTGTCACACCACCAGCGATTTCCATGACATGATTGGCAGTGATATCTTCATCTAAAAGACTCACCTGACTCAGTAATTGCAGTGCATCCCGCAATCCACCATCGCTGAGTCGAGCGATCGCTGTTAGTGCCTCATCATCAATAGAAATAGATTCTGCATCTGCTACAATACCGAGGTGCTGTACAATTGCCTGAACAGACAAAGTGCGGAAATTAAACACCTGACAACGGCTGACAATGGTAGGTAACACCTTGTGCAGTTCTGTTGTGCAGAGGATGAAAACAACATGAGGTGGTGGTTCTTCAATACATTTAAGTAAGGCATTGAAGGCGTTACCAGTTAGACAATGGCACTCATCGAGAATAAAAATTCGGTAACGTCCTGCAACAGCTGCTAAGGTACTGCGCTCAATTAAAGCACGGGCATCATACACCATTATTAGAAGCAGCATCAATTTCACTAACATCTAGGCTATTACTGGTTTCAATTGAACGGCAGGATTGACAAATACCACAAGGTTGGTCAGTTGGTTTTTTACTGTTGAGGCAATTGAGGGATTTAGCAAATATCCGAGCAGTTGAAGTTTTACCTGTGCCTCTAGAACCTGTAAACAAATAAGCTGGTGCAATTTGCAGGTATTTGACAGCATTAGTCAGAGCAGTTTTGATGTAGGGCTGTCCAACTAATTCGGCTATTGTCTGGGGTCTATATTTTTGATGTAGGGCGACTGTAGACATAGGATTCATTAACCTTAATTTGTCGCCCTTACCCCTGTTAAGGGGGTGTAATTTTGAAAAAGGGACTGGGGACTGGGAAAACTTGGAAGGGGATTCAGACCTAAATCTTGTTTTGTTCGCGTAGCGTCTCGTAGAGAAGAAAACTTTTCCTAGTCCCCAGTCCCCAGTAAGATTTACCAATACCAGAAGTTGAGTACGCCTAATTATTTAAACGTTGAAACAGGTGGAGAAGTTTATGGAATTTACAACCGATCTTTAGCCATTTTATAATTCATATCCTTGGCGCATAAAACGCTAAGTTTCTATTTTTTACCTGCCTCCTTAAGCAGTAGCGAATTCTGTTAAACCTCGTTTATTGGGATGATGGAAACCCAAAACAATATCGGCTTGGGGTATTCCGGCTGATAGCAAATCATCAACAACACATAAATTAGTTGCATCTTCTTCCACCCAAACTTTGCCGTTTTTAATGCAGAGATAGATGATAATATACTGTATCTGCTTTTTGTCATCCCAGCCAAACCGAAACCAAAGATATTGATCTCTTGTTTCATCAAAAGCCAAGCGATCGCTTACTTCAACTCTCGTATCTTTTACAACTTGAGTATTAGTAGTTTCGTAATACTCAGTCAATATCTTCTTGATAGCATTGCGGTATTGCTCTAGCTTATCCATTGCCGAATTTCCTCCTTTTCTGTATTTACAACTATTAACAACAGGTGATTTTCATTGATGACTGATTGTACAGATTTACGTTGAAAAAAGTTCTCATAGACAACATCATCAACAGCTAAATAAAGTTTATATTCTGGCTCCGTAAGTTGAATGAGTTTCCGATAGACTATGTATTGTCCCAGGGCATTATGAAAATCATACATCAGAGATTTGCCTACAAAGCTCTTGATTTCTACAACAATCTTCTGTCCCTGGCGTTCTGCGGCGATTGGTTTTTCTGCTGCTAAGTCGGCGTAGAGTTCAGCATCCTCATATTTGATAAAGTAAGGATCATCTGTGATAGTCCAACCGTCTTTTATCAATGCGTTCTTGACTTCATTATGGTATATGTCTTTTGCTGGCATGGCGGAACTATTGAATAATACTCTGATTGTAAAGTGTTTATCATATTGGGTAACGATTAGATTCTAAAACATACTTTTCTCTCTTTCCTTCTTGCACCCTGCTTTGCTTCCTTTTTTCTTGATAAAACTGGATAAATTTGGCATTTTGGCGGCAAATAGTTGGATATCTACCGCCAAAATGCACAGTTTCTATTTGTTAAATTCGAGAATTTTCGTTCATATTGTCAGTTTTTTTCAGAGTTCCTCAAATCACGTCTAAAATAAACACCACTCGTATCCAAAACACCCTACAAAACTTCAAGATTGCGATTAACATTTATTAAGTATTTAGAGTGTACAGTGGCAATAAGAATTGACGCATTTCCATTTGCAGTTCTGGATTTGGTCTATCTCCATAAGGAACCAACATGGCAGGATGATCTGATTGTTGCAAGTGCATTTTAATAGCAGAACTGGGAATTGCCTTGGCTGCTTCTACTAAATACTTGAGGTTAAACTGAATATTCAATGACATTTCTGATGGTAGATGAGCAGCAATAACCTGATCGCCTTTGCCAAACTCCCGTTCAATTGATAATCGTAACTGCTGCAAACTTCCATCAAACTGTAAGTAAATACCTTTCTCTTTTTTATCTGTTAACACAGCTAACCGTTCCAGTGCTTTGACTAAGAATGCTTTTTCTAGGATTACTTCTCGGTCAAAGCTAAATCTTGCCAATAACTGTTCGCAGTCAGGGTAAGTTCCTTCTAGACATTGACATGTGAGGATAATATCTTGCCAAGCAAAACCCAAGCGATTACTTTGGGCATCATACAACAGATTAATAAATTCGACAGAATCATCCAAGTTACGCGCTAGTTCCTTGAGGACTCGACCGGGAATAGTAAATTGTATCTCTTCAGATTCTACTTGTTTGCGGGGTTTTCTACCAATTCCTTGAGTTGAAAGTTCAGTGGTTGCGACTCGATGCCCATCAGTACCAATAAACTTTAACTTCTCCTGTGTAAGTTGGATATGAACTCCGGTCAAGATATATTTATTTTCATCAGTGCTAATAGCATAAATCACACCTTTCAAACCATCTTTGAAAACTGTTGTTGGCAGAGGAATGGGAGCAGCATCAATTATAGAACTAGGTGGGAAGTCTTCAGCACTAATACCTCTAATTTCATATTTTCCATCAGCATCAGATAAACTGAGAGAGCAGATTTTTGTTTGCTTCTCCTCATCAATAAGCTGTATAATCTGAGTCTGACTACTGAGGGTAATATTACCATTAGGGCAATGCTTAACTATCTCAAATAGCATTTCCACTGGCACAGTAATTTCACCCTTGAGCAAAACCTGGGCTTCAAAACTTGCCTGAATTGTTAATGCTAAATCAGTAACAGT
>NZ_NOLK01000213.1:0-11320 GCF_002245985.1 Nostoc sp. 'Peltigera membranacea cyanobiont' 232 | reverse complement strand
CGCGATAACCCGAATACTGCTATTTTCTACCCGATTATCTTAGATAACTATTTAGAAATTATCATCAAACTTCCCAAGCAACCGTTGATTCATAAAACTTCTCAAGTCAACCGTCAGCAAGTAGAGCAAGTTATTACAGAAATACGAAAGACAATAGTCCAACCCGATGCTAATCTGCAATTTAAAGCAGTTTCTCAACAGCTTTATAACTGGTTAATTAAACCAGTTGAAACAGACCTTAAAAATAGTAAAGTTAATACTCTAGTCTTTATTCCAGACGGGTTGTTGCGAAATATCCCGATGTCTGCATTATATGATGGCAGAGAGTATTTAGTCCAAAAATACTCTGTAGTTATTAGCCCAGGACTGCAACTATTTACTCCCAAACCTCTAAAACAGAAAAAATTAAATGCCCTGGCTGGAGGATTATCGCAATCACCCAAAAATGAAAATTTTGCAGCGCTTCCCTACGTTAAGGTTGAACTAAAATTTATTCAGGAATCAGGGGTATCGACAACTACATTATTGGATAAAAATTTTACTAGTACTACTTTAAGAAAAACCATCAACGCTCAACCTTTTAGAGTTGTTCACTTGGCAACTCACGGACAATTTAGCTCTAAAGCAAAAGACACTTTTATCCTAGCAGCTGATGGACGCATTAATGTGAGTGAATTAGATAGTTTGCTTAAAAGTAGAGAGCAAAAACGAACAGAGCCAGTTGAATTACTTGTTTTGAGTGCTTGCGAAACAGCAGCAGGAGATAACCGAGCTGCGTTGGGATTAGCAGGAGTTGCCCTGCGTGCTGGTGCGCGGAGTACTTTAGCCTCACTATGGCAAATTGGCGATGACTCTACAGTTTTATTTATTGAGGAATTTTACCGCCAGTTAGTGACTGGTAAAACTACGGTAGAAGCTTTACGCTTTGCTCAATTAAAACTACTTGAAGCTCCTGAATATAACCGTCCGATGTACTGGGCACCCTATGTTTTAGTTGGTAATTGGTTATAGAGATTTAGGATTATTGACGGTTGGTTGAATTGACTATAGGAGCCGTAGAAATATTACCCAAATTGACGGATTGCAATAAACTCTGCCAATCTTCTTCAACAGAAGTATCATTATGATTAGAAAGGCGTATTTGTGCCAGCATAGTTAAAGCGTCAAACCAAATACCTTCTTTGGCATAGATTGCAATCTTCTGTCGGGGATCGGTTGCTGCTTCCAATTGCTGAATAACACGAGAATTTAAATTCATTCTTTGAATGTCTCCTTCTACGTACACAGGAACACTTGCTGTTTGCTGCTTGCAGCGAACTTTTAAATACCAGCGATATGTTTTACCTACTTTTAAGGATGTAACATTCTCAGGGAGAGAAATACCAATGACACTGGGCTTTGGAGGTAGTGCGATCGCATTTCTGTAAACATCTTTGCCTTCACTATCCTGTAAGCTAAACTCAGCGTTGGAGGTAGACAAATCTTGAGTGTAAGGAACGTAAAACCAAAATGTAGGCCGTTCAGAGGTGGTTAACCCCTCTACAATCCCGATAACTGATTTATCCCTTTGTTTGCTAACCTTTTGTTCCTCTTGAAATGGCACTAAAGCAGTAAGTGCAGTTGCTACCGCAGGACAATTGTCCCGACTACCCATTCCTGCTCTACGCCCAGATATAGGACTTAAGCGAGCAGGTACTTTTGGCAAAACAAAAGCTGGTCGAGAGGTGCGTTGTTGAGGTGAAGCAGGTATCTTGACTGGCTGTACAGGCTGTTTAGTAGTTGCTGGTTGTTGAGTTTGGGCTATTACTCGTGCTGGATAATGAGTGGTGCTACTCAAAATTAGAGCAATTGTTAAGAGCCATTTCATCGATTTAACAAGATACGGTTTTGATTGTGGATATAAAGTTGGTATGTCTTTTTCTTGTTTCATGTAAAAAAGCCTTTTTTATGCAAAATAGGACACGTTGCAAATAATTGTTAAGAAAGTTGTTTTCAAGACCACTATTCTGGGTAGATAAAACACAAGGAGTTAACTCGTTCATCCTATTGAATCAGTTCTATGTGACTGTGACTTAAAGGAAAAGGTTACCCCAGTGGCAAGCTTATACTTTCATTTAACTTTAGTAATCTCATACTTGAGACAGTAACCTATTGGGTACTAGAGTAGCACCTGCACGGTTTGACAGAGATTTTATCAAAGTTCCGGCTGCTGAGTTGCACGAAACTGATGATGCGATTCATCTCAGACTAGAACTGCCAGGACTGGAAGCTAAAGACCTAGATATTCAAGTCACCCAAGACGCTGTTCACGTCTTCGGTGAGCGCAAGTCCCAAGTCTGGCTTATCGCTGTTGTAGCAAATTAAATGTGACTTGCCAAAGTACCCAGCATTCAGCAGACTTGCAAACAACCATTCCATCAGCGATCGCATCTGTTTTGGCTCAACGCCGCTACTCGTTTGCCCGTAGCTGTCAATTGTAGGTTGGGCTGGTTTGGGTTTAAGGAAATTCAAGATTTTCATGATGTTGAGGAACACAACTATTAATAGGATTCCCCTAATAGGATTTCCCAACATCTGTTGGTAAGTTATTAGATGCGTAGGGAAAGCATTTACCGTAGCGATCGCTTTTGTCCTCACTTGATTCGGAGCGATCGCGTTCTTAGAGGAAATGTAGTAGACAGGCGTAGCTTGCCGCCTTTGGCATCGCCCCCTCGCACCCCTATAGTTGCTCCATCTTCACACCTGCCAACTTCCATCATCACCGTAGTAATCGGCAAAAGCCGCCCCACAGTTGCCAGAGCATTCGCTTCTCCCAATCAAGCGTTCACGTAGTGTCTCGCAGAGAAGCGATCGCCGCATCGCACCCATCTAATGAGAGTGAAAAGTAGCCTGGATATCTTGTCTAATGAGAGTGAAAAGTAGCCTGGATATCTTGCAAATTACCCTATTTACCAGTACAAAGCCCGTAGGCTTACTGAAAATCATTTGGTCAACTCAATGAATAAAATCTTGTTCCTTTGTATAGGTAACTACTACCGCAGCCGCTTCGCTGAACATCTATTTAATTGGTTAGCAGTTAAGCAGGAGTTAAATTGGTTGGCTGATTCACGAGGTTTAGCACTTGAGCAGGGTGTAAACAATGTGGGGCCAATTTCTCGATATGCGGCTGAGGCTTTAGCAGTGCGCTTAGTAAACCTACCGGATGATGAACAGTTTCCACTGCCAGCCAGTGAGCAGGATTTTCAGTCAGCTACTAGAGTTATTGCCCTAAGCGTTTGCGAATAGCGTCTCGTTGGCGCAGCCTCTCGTAGAGAAGAGAGGAAATGTTAGTCCAGGAGGCGATGCCTACGGTGGCAAGCTACGCTTCTACTGATATCTTTCCTTGCTTGGATGGGCGATCGCTCTTTTCAGTTTCTTAGAGGAAACCCTTAAGACCTAAAATACTGGTGTGGTTAATCACTACCAGATTGCCTTATAGGAAAAGTTAGATTAAATATTAAATATGAATCAGACTTTAGCAGCCACGCTAGGGGAATTACTGCTCAAGAGAAATATTGTCCGAGTAGATATGCCATCTACGTTGGTTTGGAGTTGAGCCAGAAACGTTATTGACTCGTCGCAGCTTATAGCTACCACGGAAACGCTGTGGAGTTCCATTGCTAGTAACACTCGTAACAGTAAGGGGAATTTCAATATATAGCGAGCCTGCTGCCCCTTCTAAAGAACCCGGTTTTCCGACTTCTTCAACAATGGATACGATGTTAGCAAAACTCTGCTGAAATTCCTCAAATGATTGCTTACTGGCAGTACCATCTCCATACCAAGCCAAGTAAGCTTGTTTATAGTCAAGCCGTGCGATGGCATCGTAATAATCATGAATCAGTTGGACTGCAAGTTGTTCTTGGGACTGGTTCTTGTCAGGATTTTGTGTGCCAGAGGCGGGTGGAGAAGATGGATTAGAGGTGTCCGAAAGATTTGCCAGCGTTGGGCGATTGGCAGATGCTAGTTGTGATGTAGCAGAGTTATTGCAAGCTGTAATAGATATAGCTTGCAATAAAACTCCAATGACTGTATAACGCTGTTTTAACCAGATACAAAAAGAAAAGTTGATATTGAACAAAGCTATCTCCTGTGGAATCTGCACTAGTAGCCTTTAGCCAACGATTCGCACACTAAGGCTCTATTCCTTCATCAATCCAAGTATCAATTGCTGTTTTTACGTTTATTTCAGTCATCGCAGACCATTCTTTTTCGTTGATAGTTGTTTTAAATACCGCTCTTTTACCGTGACCAACTTTTTCCATTGAGTGTCCGCGATACACATTTTTAGGCTTAATCATTTTTCTTAATCATCTTTAGAGAATATTATAAACTATCGCTCAACAACACAAAACATTGACTTGGCTAATCTCCCATAAATCCTTGCAAAAGAGATTGACAAAAACTCTGATTCGTGGAGCGAAGTTAAACTAATTTGCATTGAGCAATGATGGATATTTTTGTTTTTACTGTAGACTTCAGGGGTAAAGACAAAGATATTGATGCCTCACTGGTTTTTTTTAGCGTGCATTGGCACAACCAACACTTTATCTATTCGGTTTCCATCCATACTAACTACTTCAAAGCGTAGTCCCGCCCACTCAAAATGTTCAGCCACCAAGGGAATATGCCCTAACTGGTTGACGACAAATCCCCCTAAAGTTTGATAGTTCACCTCTGCCCCTGGTAACAACTTTCTGATATCTAAAATCTCTTTCAACTCATCAATCGGCAACAGTCCATCTAACAACCAAGACCCATCTTCACGTTGCACCACATCAGGATCTGCTAGTTCTTCACTGGTTGGGATATCACCTACTATCGCTTCCACAATATCAGTGATTGTCACCAAGCCTTGTGTCACTCCATATTCATCTACGATTAAAGCTAGGTGAGTCCCAGATTTCTTAAATAACTCTAAGAGGTTCAAAGCCTTCATGCTTTCTGGCACATATAAAAGTGACTTTAGTAAAGCTTGTAATTCAATAGCCTGGGTTGGATTTTGGGCTAAAAATTCTTTGGTTTGCACAATACCTAATAAGTTATCAATGCTCTGTTGACCAACTGGGAAGAATGAATGAATACTTTCAATCACTTGGCTGCGGATTTTTGACAATGGTTCATCAATATCAAGCCAAACCATCTCTGTACGTGGTGTCATAAATGCACTGACTTGTCTGTTACCAATATTAAATACTCGCTCTACTACGTCTTGTTCAGCTTCTCCCAACAGACCTGCTTCATGGCTAGCTGCCACTAAAAGTTTCAATTCTTCAGTCGAATGAAGCAATTCTTCGCTACTTCCTGCTTCCAAGCCTATAAGCTTTAGAACGAAATTTCCTAAACTATTCAAAACTTGGACAGCAGGGCGAAATATCACTAAGTATAGTTCTAAGAGATTTATAACCGCGAAGGCTGTTCTTTCCGTGCGCTGGAGCGCTAAACTTTTCGGAGCCAATTCTCCCAAAACGATGTGGAGAGACGTAATGATTGTAAAGGCAATTACTACTGATAAGGTATGAGCGCTAGTTTCCGATAAAGATTTTGGCAGCCAGTGGAAAGCGGGTTCGACCAGTACTGCAATCGCTGGTTCTCCAAGCCAACCCAAACCCAAAGAAGATATGGTAACACCAAGTTGGGTCGCTGCTAGATAAGCATCCAAGTTATTTACTGCCCGTTGTAAAGCTTTTGCACCGGGATGACCTTGGATGACCAACTGTTCGACACGACTGCGGCGAAGCGCAACCAAGGCAAATTCAGCCGCCACAAAAAATCCGTTGGCTAGCACCAAGAAAATCACCGATAGCAATTTGCCCGCAGTAAGCCAAGTCAATGGACTGTTCATAACTATCTATTCTAGCCTTTGCTGCTAATTACTACTGTGATTATTTTGTCAACATTAATTGCTACCTATTTGCCGACCAATGGTCGGCAAATATTCTTTGAATATGCGAGTAGACAACATCATACCTATTGTTAAATCCGTTTCTAGGAATGGCTATTCGGCATCGCGCTCCGCTCCCGTCCCTAAAAAGCAATCCACGCCCATACAACTTTATGGCAAAATGTCTCTGATTCGCTGATAAGTTCTTGTATTCTGGGATACCCGTTCTTTGTGGAGAGCCGAATGATTCCTATAGATATGAAACGACTCATCAAAAAAAACCCTAACCCAGTTCGCAAGAAAGCAGAAGTAACCCCACCACCAATTGAACCCATTGAGATGCTTGAGAGCCAAAATATTCCTGAACCAGTGATTGAACACAATCCACCTGTGTACATTGAAGACTACGTTTCCGAATCCGAATACATTTCTGAACACTATCGCCCCCTACGCTCTGTAGGTAACTCCGGGTGGCAACCGTCTGACGTGTGGCGCGAGTTGAGGGTTGATGATTTTTGTCGTGGGTGAGTCAGTATTTAAACAGCGCGATGCCTGCGGTAAATGCTCACCTACGCTAAAAAATAATACCTGCATTTTGAAATAAGGGCAATTGAATCGCTTGTGACTGTTTGGCGTTATCCAGGTTAGACAAGGAAATCCCCAACAACCTGATGCTCCGATTCTCCAGTTCAATCGACTCAAACAGTGTTTTGGCTATCTCAAAAATTGTAGAGAGTTCACTAATGGGAGCAAGCATTGTCTTACTACGGGTTAACTGCTGATAGTCAGAGAACTTGACTTTTAACGTTAATGTGCGTCCTCCCGTTTCATGCTGCTCCAACCGTTGCTCGACAATTTGGGCAATCTGTTCGAGTTCTTGTAACATTTCACTATGGTCACTTAAATCTCTAGCAAATGAGGTTTCTGCACCAATGGACTTGCGAACTCGATTTGCTTCAACTGGGCGGTCATCTTCTGCCCTGGCAATCTTATAGTAATAATTACCTGCTTTACCAAAGTGGTGTGTTAGCTCCAGGAGCGATCGCTCTTTCAAATCTGCGCCAGTGTGAATGCCGAGTGAGTGCATTTTCGCTGCTGTAACCTCTCCAATGCCGTGGAACTTTTCAATCGGCAGCTGTTCTACAAAGGCGATCGCATCCTCCGGTAAAATCACCGTTAGTCCATTCGGCTTATTCTGGCCTGATGCCATTTTTGCTAGGAACTTGTTAATCGATACGCCTGCGGTTGCCGTCAACTGGGTTTCTTGGAAAATCGCACTTTTGATGTGTCTTGCGATAGTAGAAGCGTAGGGGATACTTTGCTTATTCTCAGTAACGTCCAAATATGCTTCATCTAGTGCAACCCCTTCCACTAAATCACTGTAGCGTTTGAATATGGCGTGGATTGAAGTGGAAATCTCTCGGTAAATATCGAATCTTGGTCTGACAAAGATAAGCCCAGGGCATTTTGCAAAAGCTGTTACTGACGGCATCGCAGAGTAAATACCGAATTTTCTGGCTTCATAACTGGCTGCTGCAACTACGCCTCGTTGATTGGGACTGCCACCGACTACTAACGGTTTGCCTCGGTAGCTAGGGTTGTCCCTCTGCTCCACCGATGCGTAGAAGGCATCCATATCAACGTGAACTATTTTCCTGGTTCTAGCGACAGATTGTTGTCCCAAGGGTAGCTCCACCACAAACAGTCTCGTTTTTCACACCATTTTCAAGCAAATTAAATCCTAAATTAGAAATCCTATAGTACACTAGCACTAGTTTGAGCCAAATCTTGCATATCTGCAAATTATTTAAAGCTTGCTTGAACTTTCTACTATCAGGCCCGATTGATTTTTCTGTTAATGAGTAAGCGTGACAATGTGGCTCAAATTTGGTGTAGCTCCAGATGGACAATTAGTCTGTGTTGAAGATGTTGGTAGTGGTAAGACTGAGCTTTTATGCCCTTACTGTTTGGTGACTCACTAGCACAAAAGAGATGACCACACAAGTAATTGACACAATATCCTTTGGCATTCCCCAAACACTCACCCAGGTGGAAAGTGCTGCTATGAATATTGTAATATTTGTAGCGAATTTGCCGATATCATTATAGTGTTTATACTAGTTTAATTAACGCTAGGAAAGTGGGGAACGATGATAAAACTATCACATCTTCCGATTACTTTAGTGGGAATGCGCTTCGCTTTAGCTCCTTTACTAGTTCTCGATGCTTTAGACCATAGAACCAGTTTTTGGTTCATCATCGGTTATGTTATTGCCGTACTTTCAGACATTTTTGATGGGATCATTGCCCGTCGCTTAAAGGTTAGCACAGCCCTACTTCGTCAAGCAGATAGCTGGGCTGATATTTGTTTGTATTTGTGTGTGGCGATCAGTATTTGGTTAGTATATCCCCAAGTAATCATCAATTTTCGAGTACCTTTATTATCCGCGATTACTATCCAACTAATATTATTCACAATTAGTTTAATCAAGTTTCAGAAATTCCCTAGTTTCCATACCTACACTGCTAAAGCATGGGGATTAGCTCTACTTACGGCGACAGTCGGGTTATTTGGTTTTGGTTACGCGAACATTCTTTGGTTTGCAATCGCGCTTTGTTGGCTCAATAGTTTAGAAGAAATTGCCATGACGTTGTTGTTACCAACTTGGCAATGTGATATTTTGAGTATCTTCCATGCAGTGGAATTACGTAAAACATTGATGCGCTCACCAACCAGTCAGGACGGAGTGTAGCTCCGTGGGATTAAAACACTTACTCCGCAAAAATTTCCAGATATTACTACTGCTGGGTGCAATCTTACTCTTTTTCACAACTCCCTTACGTAATTTACTCAATCAAGAGATTCTCTCAGTCTGGTTGCAAAGATTAGGTATTTGGGCTGTTCCCTTATTTATCTCCACCTACGTATTGGTCACAGTCTTAGGTTTGCCGATAACAATTCATACATTAACTGGAGGCGTAGCTTTTGGTTTGGGATGGGGAAGCCTTTGGTCTACATTAGCCGCAACATTGGGAGCAGTAGGAGCATTTTGTCTGACTCGATACCTATTTCGAGATTGGGCAACAGCAAAATTCGCTCAAAATAAACTGTTGGAAAAATGGCATAAAGCACTCGAACGCAATCCCTTTTCTTTAGTTCTATCTCTACGCTTTGCTCCGATTGCTCCGTTTAATATTATAGCTATAGCCATCAAGATTAGGACGTAAACTATAAGAGTTCCTACATAGCATCTACCCCATTTAAATGGCTAAACCCTATAGTGATGATTTCCGGCAAAAGGTAATGCAAGCGATAGAGTTGGACGGTCTCAAGAAGTGTGAGGCAAGCCTTCTGTTCAATATTAGTCGCAACACAATTAACTTGTGGTGTCAGCGCAAAGCCGAAACGGGAGATGTCAAACCCAAACAGAGGAAAGCATCGCCGCAGAATAGCAAAATTAGGGATTGGGAGAAGTTTCGCACCTTTGTCAAAGAGCAAGGGGATAAAACCCAAAGTGAAATGGCACAGCTATGGGACGGACAGATTAGCCAACGCACAATTTCCAGGGCATTGAAAAACATAGGACATACTCGTAAAAAAAAACATCCGGATATATTCAACGAGATGAAGCCAAGCGGGCAGCATTCTTAACGCAACTCGACAACCCCAAAGCGCCTCACCTAGTATATGTTGATGAGTCTGGTATGGATGAACGCGATAATTACGGTTACGGTTACTCAAGAGCTGGAGAACGCTTTTACGATCTCAAATCAGGTGGTCGCAAGGGTCGCATCAATATGATTGCTGGCTATCGAGATGGGCAAATAATTGCGCCATTTACGATTGAGGGGGCGTGTAACCGTACCGTGTTTGAGACTTGGTTAGAAACTTGCTTGATTCCGATGCTACGACCCGATGAATGGGTAATTGTCGATAATGCTACCTTTCATCGTGGCGGTCGAATTGCTCAATTAATTGAAGACGCAGGGTGTCAGTTAGTTTACCTACCGCCTTATTCACCTGATCTCAATCGGATTGAAAAGTGTTGGGCAACTTTGAAAAGCAGGGTTCGTAAGCTTTTATCCACATCGGATAATTTACGTGATGCAATGGAAATCGTTCTCAAACAAGCAGCGTCCTAATTAATCTGGCTACGGCTATAACCCTTGAAATGTCGTTAATTTTTGGTCAGGGAGCAACATTGGGGACGCAGCAAGCCTTGGAATAAGTTTCATCTCGAATATACCAATCTGCCACCCATACTAAACGCTCAAAGGACAAAGTGAAGCGAAGTAAAACTAGGGAGAAAGTCAATTTTAAATTGCTCCCAGAACTTTTAGAGAAGCAATAGTTGCTTCGGTTAAACCTGTAACGCCAGTAATGTTCATTCCCTCATAAGGTCTTTCGTTTCTTAAAGTTTTTAGGCATTCACCCGTCAAAACATCCCATAATTTAACAGTTTCATCTTCACTGCCACTTACTAAAGTTCGACTATCTGGACTAAAGGCAACTGACCTGATCCAGTGGGTATGACCATGTAAAGTTTTGATACATTGACCGGATTGAACATCCCACAACCTTACCGTTTGATCTACGCTACCGCTAGCTAGGAATTTACCTTCAGGACTAAAAGCAACGGACAATACCCAATTTGTGTGTCCCAACAAAATTTTGAGACATTCACCTGTGCTAACATCCCAGAGCTTGACTGTTTTATCTTTACTGCTACTGGCTAGGATCTTACCAAGAGGACTGAAAGCGACGGACAATACCCAACTTGTGTGTCCCAACAAAATTTTGAGACATTCACTTGTGCTAATATCCCAGAGTCTCACAGTTTGGTCATCACTGCCACTAGCCAGGATATTCCCTTCAGGACTGAAAGCAACAGACCATACTCCATGACTATGTTCCAAAATATTCAAAACTCGACTACTGTTAACATCCCAAAGCCTTACAGTTTTGTCATCACTGCCACTAGCCAAAATTTTACCTCCAGGAGCAAAGGCAACTGACTTTACCCAGCCAGTATGTCCGTGTAAGATGTTACAGCATTGGCAAGTACTGCTATCCCACAGCCTTACAAGCCGATCGTAACTGCCACTAGCCAAGATATTACCTTGAGGACTAAAGGCAACAGTTCGGACTCGATTCGGGTGTCCCCGCAAAGTTTTGTAGCACTTTCCATCCGCGACATCCCAGAGCTTGACGGTTTGGTCCTCACTGCTGCTAATCAGGGTCTGACCACTAGGAGCAAAGGCAACAGACCCAGGGTTAGCGCGTCTCAAACCCTATTGACAGGGGGATTATGGCAGAGTTACTGAGTTTGAGAGAGCCGCAGCCAACACAGAAAGCATATAGCGATCGTTCATAGCTGCTCGTCGTGATTTTTGGCG